>NZ_JBHWEB010000136.1:0-23222 GCF_042734395.1 Amycolatopsis sp. NPDC059657
AAAGAAAAAAGAGAACGAAAGGGGATTTCACTTTGGGAATGCCTATTGAATTTAATACACTGATTGTGACAAAAGGAAAAGAAGTTCTAACCGTCGGCAACACTCACGAGTCCTTCACCAGCGGTCGATGTGCAGGACCTCGTCCAACGGCTGCCGCGGCGCAGGCTTGAACGTGTGCCCGGTGTAGAACGCCGTCGGGATCATCGCGGCCTGGTGCACGCCCTCGGGCAGGCCGAGGATCTCCGCCGCTTCCTTCTCATAGTTCAGGTGCAGCGTCGTGTACGCGGTGCCGAGCGTGAAAGCACGGCACGCCAGCATGTAGCTCCACACCGCGGGCAGCAGCGACGCCCACATGCCTGCCTGGTTGCCGGCTGGCAGTTCGGCCTTCCCGGTTTCCAGGCACGGGATGACGAGGACCGGCACCTCGCCCATCTTGTCCGCGAGGTACTCGACACTCGAGCCGACGCGCTGCTGGACCTTCGACCGCTCCGGGTCGTCCGCGAAGAGTTTGCCTGCGGCGTAAGAAGAATCGAGATACTCGCGGCAGGCGCGCTGGTACACCTTGCCGAGCGCGGCGCGCTGGTCGGCGTCGGTGATCACCAGCCATTGCCACTTCTGCGTGTTCGACCCGCTCGGCGCCTGCAACGCGATGTCGAGCGCGGTCCGGATGAGCTCCATCGGGACCGGGCGCTCGAGGTCGAGCCGTTTGCGGACGGTACGGGTGGTGGTCAGCAGTTCTTCTGGGGTCACCATCGCTCCTGGATCAGGGGGCGCACGAGCTCGTCGTACACCTCGCGGACGGTTGCTGCCGCCTTGGCGTCCAGTGGCGGCAGTGTGGCGGCGACGGTGTTGGCGCGCGCCTGCTCTGGGTTGCGGGCGCCGGGGATCACGGTGCTGACGCCCGGCTGGTCGAGGATCCAGCGCAACGCGAACTGCGCGAGCGTCTGGTCCGCCGCCAAAACTCCACGCAGCCGCTCGACGGCCTCGAGGCCCACCTCGTAGGGCACGCCGGAGAAGGTCTCGCCGACGTCGAAGGCCTCGCCGTTGCGGTTGTAGTTGCGGTGGTCGTCGGCGGCGAACGTGGTCGACGCCGTGTACTTGCCCGAAAGCAGCCCGGACGCCAGCGGCACACGGGCGATGATCCCTGCTCCGGCAGCCACGGCGGCAGGCAGCACACGGTCCAAAGGCTTGAGGCGCAAGCAGTTCAGGATGATCTGGACCGAAGCGACACCCGGGCGAGCCAGCGCGGTCAGCGCCTCTTCACAGGTCTCGACACTCACGCCGTACGCCGCGATACGACCACGCTCGACGAGCGAGTCCAGCGCGTCGAAGACCTCGTCAGACGAGTAGACGGCCGTCGGCGGGCAGTGCAGCTGGACGAGGTCCAGTGTGTCCATGTCCAGGTTCTTACGCGAACGGTCGTTCCACGCCTCGAAGTTCGCGGCGACGTAACCCTCGGGGACCTGCGACGGGAGCCTGCGGCCCATTTTCGTGGCCACGAAGACGTTTTCGGCGCCGCGTTCGCGGCGGAAGCGCCCGACGAGGCGCTCACTGCGGCCGTCGCCGTAGACATCGGCCGTGTCGAAGAAGGTCACGCCTTCGTCGGCGGCAGCGTGCAACACGGCCAGCGCGTCCGACTCGTCGACATTGCCCCAGTCCGCGCCCAGCTGCCAGCAGCCGAGCCCCACCGCGCTGACCTGACGGCCAAGCCGCGTTACCTCGCGATTCTCCATGATCTCCAGATACTAGGGCGTGCTGCGCGGATCCGCGTTCGCGATAGCCGAGCCCAGGCGGCCCCTGGCGGCACCGACTCTCATCGAACCGTATCCGCGCAACACGCCCTAGGTCTCGACCCGCGAGCGCAAGGCGAACCGCGCCCAGACACCTTTCCCGCACCCGTCGAGATCGCTGCCCCACTCCGCCGCGACCGCCTGCACGAGCAGCAGCCCCCGGCTGCGCGCGGCGGCGGGCTCCGGCGTCCGCTGAGTGGGGGGTGATTGGCTGCGGTCGAAGACGCGCAGCGTGAACTGCTCGCTGTCGTGGTCGAGCTCGAGCCGGTCGGGGCCGCCGCCGTGCTCGACGGCGTTGGTGACCAGCTCGGAGGTCGCGAGCACGGCGTCGTCGATCAGCTCGGCGGCGACACCGAGCTCGGCCAGTGCCTGCCGGACGACGCGGCGGGCCACGGTCGGCGCCGTCAGGTCGTCGGGCAGTGCGAACGAGATCTTCATCGCGTCACGTGTCCGGCATGTCAGCTGTACCCAGGCCGTCCCTGAGCTTCTTCAAGGTAGTCGTCAGCAGCCGTGACACCTGCATTTGCGACACACCGACACGGCGTGCGATGTCCGACTGGCTGAGGCCGTAGCCGAAGCGCAGCGCGACGATCTTGCGCTCACGTTCCGGCAGCGTCTCCAGCAACGGCCGCAGCGCCTCGCGGAGCTCGGCCTGGTCCAGGTTTTCGTCGGGGCCGCCGAACGCGGCGTTCGGCTGGCTCTCCAGCAGATTGTCGAGCGAGGTGCCGTAGCGGCCTTGCCCGGCGCGAAGACCCTCGTAGACCTCTTCGGTGCCGATGCCGAGGTGGTGCGCGATCTCACTCGGCCTCGGCGCGCGCGAAAGCCGCACGGTGAGTTCCTCGCGGGCCGCCGCGATGCTCGCGTTCAGCTCCTTGAGGCGCCTCGGCACCCGGACCGACCAGCTGTTGTCCCGGAAGTGATGCCGCAGCTCACCCGAGATGGTCGGCACGGCGAACGCGAGGAAGTCGCTGCCGTGTGCCGGGTCGAACCGGTCGACCGCGTTGATTAACCCGATCGTGGCGATCTGGACGAGGTCGTCGAGTGGTTCCTCGCGGTTGGAGAACTTGCGGGCCAGGTTCCTGGCCAGCGAAAGATGGGTACGGACGAGCTCGTCGCGGATGGGTTCGCGACGAGGGTCGTCGGCGGGGAGCTCGGCCAGCTCCGCGAAGAGCTGGTCCGCGGCCGCGGTGTCGGCCGCCGGGTCGTTGGTCACCGCTCGGCCGTCGCGCACTCGCGGACGAGGTCGATCCGCGCCACGAACCCGCCGTCCTCCGGCGTGACCGTGCGCTTCGCCGACGTCGCGAGCGCGGTGAGCAGCTGCCAGGTCAGTGACGTCTGTTCGACCAGCTCCGCGGAGCGGACCGGCACGGTGACGACCACCTCGACCCGGCCGGGCTCGGTGGTGAACACGCAGGTCATCGTGCCTTCGATCGCCGACCCGAGCAGTAACGAGCACGCCTCGTCGACCGCCATTCTGAGGTCTTCGATGGCGTCAAGGTCGAAATCCTGACGCATGGCGATGTCCGCGGCGAGCGTGCGCAACGTGGGTACCACGTCCGGCACCGCGGCCGTGCGTACCTCGATCACTCCCACGGGGGCTCCTTTCGAGTCGAACGCCCTGATCGGGTTGCTGCCCAGCGTAGAAGCAAACCAAACCCGACGTTTGATCCGAACGCCAGCCGGGAAACAAGGAGGCAGTTCGTGGGGATACGCAGGAAGGGCGGGAACGACATGGCTGACGTGAGCCGGCTACCGAGTGTGGTGGCGGAGGAGTGGGACTGGCAGCTCAAAGGCTCATGCCGGGGAGCGGACAGCAGCCTGTTCTTCCACACCGACAACGAGCGCGGATCCGCCCGTGAGCGCCGCGAGGCGCGCGCGAAGGAGATCTGCCACGGCTGCCCGGTGCTGCAGCAATGCCGCAGGCACGCCCTCACCGTGCAGGAACCGTACGGTATTTGGGGTGGTCTAGGGGAAATCGAGCGGCGGCAGCTCTTCCTCCGCCAGCGACGCGCCGGTAAGAAGTCGGTCCCCACTGGCTGACGGGATGAGCGTACTGGGCTAGGGTCGGGCGGACCCTGAGGAGAATGTGCATGCCCTCCCCCGAGCCAGACGCAACCACGCCGGGCTTCACGATCAAGGCCGACGCGGAGCCCCGTGTCGTCGTGACCGGTGAACTGGACCTGCTGACCAGCCCCCAGCTGCAAGAACGGCTGGACGCGCTGATCGACGACAAAGGCACCGAACGGCTGGTCATCGACCTGACCGGGGTGACCTTCTTCGACTCGTCGGCGCTGAACGTGCTGTTACAGGCACAAGGCCGCGCCGGTGAGCGCAAAGTCAGCCTCGCGATCGTGCCGAGTGACGCGGTGAGCCGTGTCATCGATCTGACCGGTGTCGGTGAGCATTTGACCGTTGTGCAAGAACCGCCTGCTTCTTAAGCCTTAGCACAGCGAACTGGGGATCCAAATTCCATGATGGGGCGTACCCACGCCCTCACGGGCTGGTGCGCGGGCTTGGCACTGGCACCAGCCGTGGGGGCGGGATCAGTGCACCAAGCGGTCGTTTTCGGCGCCACCACAGCGGGTTTCGCGCTGCTGCCCGATCTCGACCATCCCGGCGCGAGCGCGTCACGGCTGTTCGGCTGGCTGACCGGGCTGTTGTCCTGGGTCCTGCGCCGGGTTTCCGCGGCGCTCTACGCGCTGACCAAGGGGCCGCGTGACGAGAAGGTCACCGGCACCCATCGGCACATGTCCCACACCGTGTTGTTCGCCGCCGGGCTCGGCGCGCTGACCGCGTGGGGCACCGCCAAGGGCGGGCCGTGGGCGGTGTTCGGTGTCGTCGTGTTCGGGCTGCTGCTGGCCGAAGGCGCGCTGGGTGACTGGCTGCTGCCGGTCAGCGCCGCGGCCATCGGCTGGTGGTGGTACACCGCGCCGCCGGATCACGCCGCGCAGCTCGAACAGATCACCGGCTGGCTCGGGTTCGCCGTCGCGGCGGGCTGTATCGCGCATTGCCTCGGTGACGCGCTGACCGAATCCGGCTGCCCGTTCCTGTTCCCGCTGCCGATCGCGGGTGAGACCTGGTACGAGCTGCGGCCGCCGAAATTCCTGCGTTTCCGTACCGGCAAGAAGGTCGAAAACCGGCTGATCTTCCCGGTCTTCGTCGTGCTCGGCGTGATGTTGCTGCCCGGGGTCTGGGCAGCGACGACGGCGACGTTCGACCGGCTCTTCGTGCCACCGTCGTCGCAAACCGCTAACCCTTGACGAGGCGAAGCCAGAGGTGCCACGGATACGGGCTGACCGAGCCGTCGCGCAGCACCGCCTTCGGCTCGCGGACGGCCTCGATGAGCAGGCCCGACGCCTCGAACGCGTCGGTGTACCTGGTCAGCGGATGCGTGTAGCCCGCGAAGACCATCGGGATGCCGTCCCGCTCGACGTCCTCGCGCTGATAAGTGCCTTCGAAGTAGGTGTCGCTGACGACGAACGCGCCGTCCTCGGTCTTGGCGCCGGTGTTCGCCGGGTGCACGACCGAGATCACGAACCTGCCGTCCGGCGTGAGCACTCGCGCGGCTTCGCGGACCGCGCCTGCCATGTCGTCGATGTCCATCAACGCGTTGTAGGCGATGACGACGTCGAAGCTCTCGTCCTCGAACGGCAGATCGGCCGCATCAGCGAGGAGGTACTCGCCGTCCGGGTGTGCTTCGCGCGCCGAGTCGATCAAGGTCGCCGAGGCGTCGATCCCGGTGACCTGATGGCCGTTCTCGGCGAGATCCCGGCTGAGCCTGCCCTCGCCGCAGCCCAGATCCAAAGTGGACTTGCCGGGTGCGGGTACGAGCCGCAGGAAGTCGTCGCGGTAGCGCCAATACGAGTCGAGGCCGGGTGCTCTGGTCCAGGTGATCCACTTGCGGGCGTGTTCTTCCCAGTCTGCTGCTGCGTTCCCCATGACCTGGACCATAGTGAGGAATGCGCAGGTCGGCGCCCGAGTTGAGCAAGATACGAGAAGACAGCTGATGTGGAGGATCTGGTGACCGTCGCGAAACCGGCGTTGCGCGCCGACGCCCGCCGCAACCGGGCACGCGTGCTCGAAGCGGCCGAAGAGGTCTTCGCGGCCGAGGGGCTCGGCGTGCCGCTCGACGAGATCGCGCGCCGCGCCGGTGTCGGAGCCGGCACCGTCTACCGGCATTTTCCCAGCAAGGAAGCGCTCTTCCAGGCCGTCATCCTGGAGCGGATCGAGCAGTTCGCCCAGGAGGCGCATGACCTGCTCGGCTCGCCCGATCCCGGCGGCGCCTTCTTCGGCTACCTGCAGCGGGTGATCGACCAGTGCGCCCGCAACAAGGCGCTGTGCGACGCGCTCGCCGAGTCGACAGGGCTCGGTTTCAAGACCGAAGCCGACGGTGAGCTCCAGGGCGCGCTCGGCGACCTGCTCGCGCGGGCGCAGGCGGCAGGCGCGGTGCGTGCCGACATCGACGTCGCCGGTCTGCGCGCGCTGATCGTCGGCTGCCTCGCGATGGACCGTTACGCCGGTGGCGCCGGGCCGTCCAAGGTCGTGTTCGACGGGCTCAAGGCATGAGGGCGTAGTGAAACCAAGTACCAGACCCCGTTTGCGCAAAGACCCGCGGCGGCCACAGACAAAGCCACCCGAGTACCGAATCCGGTGGCGATGATGCCGCCGAGCAGGCTGCCGATCGGCGCGGTGCCGAACAGCAGGAACTTGATCGTCGCGTTGACCCGGCCGCGCAGCCGTTCCGGCGTGATCGACTGCTGAAGGCTGACCGCCACGACGTTCGTCACGATGACGAGATAGCTGCCGCCGAAGCCCGCGATCACGTAGCTGACGAGTCCCCAGCCAGGCATGGTCAGCGGGAAGAACGCCGACACCACCCCGAAGGCGAAGTAGCCGAACCTGAGCGTCTCGACTTCGCTGAGCCTGGCGCTGACCCGGCGCGCGGTCATCGCGCCCGCGAGCGCGCCGAGCAGTGTCGTCGTGCTCAGCAGGCCGATCGCGGCGGGGGAGAGGCCGATCTCGCGGCGCAGGAACACGACCACCAGCGCGAGATGGATCGACTGGAACAGGCTGATCACCGCGCTGCTGATCCCCATCGCGCGCAGCAGGCGGTCGGCGAAGACCAGCTTCAGGCCCTCGGCGATCTCGGTGCGCAGGCGTCGCTTGGCCGCCTCCGGACGGGCTTCCGGCCGCCGGATGCGCCTGAGCCAGGCCGCGGACCAGAGGAACCCGAACGCGGTGACGAGCAACGAGCCTGGCCCGCCGGTCAGCTGGAACAGGAATCCGCCCGAGCTCGGGCCCGCGACCGCGGCGACCGAAAGGTTCGTCTGCAGGCGGGCGTTGCCTTCGAGCAGTTCGTCGCGGGAGACCAGCCGCGGCAGGTAGGTCTGATGGGCGATGTCGAAGACGACCGTCAGCACGCCGACCGCGAGGACCGCCGCGAGCAGGTGCCCCAGCGTCAGCTCGCCGAACGCGGCGGCGAGCGGGATCGAGAGCAGGATCAGCGCGCGGCCGACGTCGGCCGCGATGAGCAGCGGCCGGGTTCGCAGCCGGTCGCACCAGGCACCGACCTGCAGGCCGAGCAGCAGGTAGGCGAGCGTGTCCAGCATGCGCAGCAGTGAGACCTCGAACGCGGTCGCGTGCAGCGTCTCGATGGCCAGCAGCGGCACCACGAGCACGCCGACACGGCTGCCGAACTGACTGAGCGCGTCACCGATCCACAGCCTGCGGAAGTCGTCCTTCCGCAGCAGACCCCCAGTGATCATGACTCCACGATGCCAGAGTTGAGCGAAGTAGGCTCAACTCTGGCGAGAAACCTCATCGAATGAGGCAGCGCGCCAGGTTGCACGCTCTGTAACAGAACTTAAGATCAAGGCGAGTAGCCGGTAGAGATCCCCAGAGGCTGAGCGAAGTTGGTCAAGCGAAGGATGTAACACTCGGTAACCTCGCCAGGAGGAGGGACGCCATGGCTTCGAACCTGGGTTCCGTGACCGTCGTGTGCCTCGCCGGCTTCTCCGCCGGACTCCTCGTCGCCGCCATCCTGGTCGCCAATCGGGAAAACGGCAGGCCACCGGCTCCCGTAGGCGCCGTGATCGCGCCGACAGAGACGTCAACGCCTGCCAAGCCCGTCACGATCACCGTCACCGGCCGCCCGCCGGCGCGGCCGACGGTCACCGAAATCGTCCCCGTGCCGACGCGGTCGACGATCACGGAGACCGTGGTCGTCACGCCGAGTGAGTCCTCGACCACGACCACGACCTCCCCGTCTTCCTCGACCAGTGCGACCGGGCTCAACTGAGCGCGGCGAGCACCTGCGCGGCCTGGTTCCGCGCCCCTGCGGCGTTCGGGTGAACCGGCGCGGCCGGATTCGACGGCACGATCCCCTCGACCCACCGCACGCTCGGGGACTTGCACATGTCATGCCCGACGCTCGACTCGTAGGTGTCGACGAACACCGCGCCGACCGCCGCGGCCTGCTCGGCGAGCACATCGTTGAGGAGCTTGGTGATGTCGCGCAGATAAGGTGCGTCGCCGTCGGAGATCGGCAGGAACGGCCAGCAGTTGGTCCCGTCGTCCGGCATCAGCGTCGGGTAGCCGACGAGCACGACCTTGGCCTGCGGTGACCGGGCCTTGACGCCCAGCAGCACGTTCTTGACCTTGGGCCCGACCGCGCGGACCTTGTCGCCGAGCCGATCACGCCCGTTGCTCGAGTAGTAGTCCCGGCACGGCGACCCATGCGGGGCGAGCGGGCCCAGTCCCGCACAGGTCACGACCACCTCGGCGAACGGCACGTCGTTGCCGCCGATCCCGACGGTCACCAGCGACGTGTCCGCCTTGAGCCGGTCGAACTGCGGGGTGTTCAGCGGAATCTGGGCGCCCGTCATGTGCTCGGTGGTCGCGCCGCCGCAGCTGGCGTCGGTGAACTTGGCAGGCTTGATGCTGTTCGCGACCAGCGAGGGGTAGTTGCGGTCGGAGCGGGTGCAGGGGAGATCGATCTGGTTCGGGATGAGCGAGCCCGAGGTGTACGAATCGCCGAGCGACACGTAGGCCGTGCCCGCCGCCTCGGCGGGAGCGGCGACGACCGCCGCCGTGATGAGCAAAACGGGGATCACGGACAGTCGACGCATGGTGGTCTCCTCATTGATACACCAGTCCGATAATTAAGCTACTTTCTAGTAGGTTGCGCGGCCGGCGGGTAGCTCCGATCGGTGGGTCTTGCTCGGCGAGGTTGTGAAGGGAGCCTTCACAACGTTCGGCTGTGTGAAGGCTCCCTTCACAAAAAATCGGGCGTCCCCAGCGGGCGAGGGCATGCAACCGAATCCCCGGCCCAGGTCGTCCTCACCGCATGGGGAAAACGTGGGGAGTGTCGGCGCTGGTGCTGGTGGCCGTTACGGCCTGCGGCGCGTCAGGCTCGGGCGGGCCGGAATGCACGGCTATCGGAGCGTCGGCGGGCGTCGGCATCGAGCTGGCGCCCGAGGTCGCCGGGCCGATCACCGGCGGCCAGATGGAGGTCTGCTGGGACGGCCACTGCCTCACGCGTGAGCTCACGCTCACCCCGTCGACCAAGACCGGGGCCACCACCTGCACGAACTCGGGGGTCTGCTCGGCCGAGGCCGTGCCGACCGGGGGCAAGAACGGGTTCGCGGACGTGCCGGGCCTGCCGGTCGCCGACGTCAAGGTCACCGTCGGGTTCGACGGCGGGCCGACGCGCACGGTGCACCTCATCCCGAAGATGCTGTTCCCGAATGGCCCGGATTGCGGGGGGATGGGGCCGCAAGGTCAACTCGAACTGGCCGCCGACGGGACCGTGCGGGTCAAATAGCCGCTAATCCCGCGTCGACCTGGGGAACGTTTCACTACACCCATTCGGGGGAACCTTGCCGCGCATGTCATCGAATGCGTCGGACACGGTCCGCGAGGCGCCGCCTGAAGAGATACGCAAGGCCGTGGCCGGTGCGGCCATGGGTAACTGCATCGAGTGGTACGACTTCGGGGTCTTCGGGTTCATGCCCGCGATCCTCGGCCAGGTGTTCTTCAACGCCTCCAGTACGTCGGAAGGCGCGCTGGCGACCTTCGCGGTGCTGGCGATCACGTTCATCGTGCGGCCGTTCGGCAGTTTCGTGTTCGGGCCGCTCGGGGACAAGATCGGGCGGCAGAAGGTGCTCGCGCTGACGATCATCCTGATGTCCGGGTCGACCTTCGTGATCGGCCTGCTCCCGTCCTACGCGACCATCGGGCCGGGCGCCGCGGTCATCCTGATCCTGCTGCGTACCGTCCAGGGCTTCTCCGCGGGCGGGGAATACGGCGGGGCGGCGACGTTCATCGCCGAGTACGCGCCCGCGCGCAAACGTGGGTTCTGGGGTAGCTGGCTCGAGTTCGGGACGCTGGTCGGGTTCGCCATGGGCGCCGGGTTCGTCACCCTCTTCACCATCGCGCTGGGCGATGACGCCATGCGAGAGTGGGGCTGGCGGCTGCCGTTCCTGATCGCCGGTCCGCTCGGCCTGATCGGTCTGTACCTGCGGAACAAGCTCGAAGACACCCCGCTGTTCCAGGAGCTCGAGCAGAAGAAGCAGGTCGAGAAGTCGCCGCTGAAGACGCTGCTGCAGAAGCACTGGTCGTCGATCCTGCACCTGATCGGCATCGTGGTGATGCTGAACGTCGCCGACTACATCGTGATCACCTATCTGGAGACCTACCTCAAGGATGTGGTCGGGTTCTCCGGGAACGCGCCACTGCTGATCATTCTGGGCACGATCCTGTTCATGCTGATCGTGATCGTCCCGGTCGGCTCGGTCAGCGACAAGATCGGGCGAAAACCGATTCTGATCGCGTCGTGCGCCGGGTTCCTCGTGCTGCCGATTCCGGCGTTCTCGATCATGGAAGCGTCGAAGGACGACCGCAATGTGCTGCAGCTCGCGCTGGGTGTCGCGATGATCGCGATCCCGCTGGTGCTGATACTCGCCGTGCTCGCCGCGACGCTGCCCGCGATGTTCCCGACGCCGGAACGGTATGGCGGTTTCTCCATTGGTTACAGCGTTTCGACCGCGATGTTCGGCGGTACCGCGTCGTACATCGTCAGCAGCCTGGTCGACAGCACCGGGAACAACCTGTGGCCCGCGTACTACCTGATGGGCGCGGCCGCGATCGCGGCGATCCCGATTTTGCTGCTTCCTGAAACATCGGGCATTTCACTGCGCCGGGTGGTCAGTTCACGCGTGATCCGGCGGCGGCAGGCGTTAACGTCTGCGCATGAGTCGTAACGTCCCAGACTGGCCACCGGTAGACGTCGAGCCGGTACCCGTCCACCCGAAGGCACCGGCGGCGGGTACCAAGCTCGGCCCGCACTACAGCGAGTGTTTCGGCTGTGGCGACGAGGTGCCGACCGGGCTGCGGCTGCAGTCCACAATGGGCGATGAGCACACGGTGCACTCGCAGTTCACCGTCACCGCCGCGCACCAGGGCGCGCCGGGCCTCGCGCACGGTGGGCTGCTGGCCGCGGCTTTCGACGAGGCGCTCGGCGCGACCGTCGGCTATCAGCTGCGCCAGCCCGCCGTCACCGGGCGGTTGGAGACCGATTTCCTCCGCCCGGTGCCGGTGGGCTCGACGTTGTTCATCGTCGGCAAACTGGACGGGATGGCCGGGCGCAAGGTCTACGTCAGCGCCAACGGTCACCTCGACTCCGAAGACGGGCCGATCGCGCTGCGCGCGCGTGCGCTGTTCGTGATCGTCGCCGTCGAGCACTTCACCACGCACGGCGACAAGGACGCGATCGCCAAGCTGGCCGCGTCCAGCCGCAAGCAGAACCCGGAGCTCAATCCCTAGGTCAGCGTGCGCGGCCGGATCTCGTTGGCCTTGTCGACCAGCGCGATCCGTTGCTCCGCCGTGCTCGCGAGCCTGGCCAGCGCGCGATAGCACCGCTCGAGTCCAAAGCGGACTTCACGGTCGTCCATCGCGCAGCCGAGCACGCGCATTCCGGGCTGCGGCTTGGTTTGCACCGTCCGGAGCCAGTCGTGCGCCGCTTCGAGCACGTCGGCCGAGAGGCGGGTGCGGCGCTCGGCGTCGAGGGTGAGCCGTTCCAGGCGGTGTGACGCGTCGAGCAGGTCGCGCTCGGTCACCGCCTTGCCGTCGCCGCCGACCCTGGTCTTGATCTTGATGGCCGCCACCTGCGCGGCCGTGTGGTGGGTCGAGGACAGCGGCACCGCTTCGAGTACCTCGATCGCGCCCGCCCGCGCGCCCTGCGCGAGGTAGACCCGCGCGAGGCCGAAGGCGGCGCTGACGTAACTCCGGTCCGTGCGCCACACCAGCTCGTAGAACCGCGCGGCGCCGAAGTAGTCGCCGACGCCCTCCGCGCTGATCGCGAGCGCGAGTTTCGGCGCGATCTCGCCGGGCAGTTCGTCGTACACCGAGTCGAACGCGACGTGGGCGACGCGCGGGCGTCCGCCTGCCAGCTCGATCAGGCCTCGGTACCAGTCGATCCGCCAGTCGTGCGGGAAACCGGCCCTGATGGCCAGGTACTGGGCGGCCTGCAGCTGACGTTGCGCCTCGGCCAGCTCGCCGAGTTCGATGCGGGCGCGCACGATCCGCAGCCGCACCTCGATCGACTCGCGCGGCGCGCCTGCCAGCGACTCGATCGCCTCGCGCGGGTCGGCGACCGTGTTCGTCGCCAGCACGCCCGCGCCGGGGTCGTCGGTGTCGACCTGGGGGACCGGCAGGCCGGTGACGACCTCGCGGGCGTCCGGCAGCGGCACGTTCTGGCCTGGCTCCGGCACGACCAGGTCGACGCCGAACGCCCGGCTCTCCGGACCGAAGACCGTCGAGATACCCGGCCTCGGCTCGTTGGTGCCGAGCGCCATGATCTCGCGCAGTACCCCGGTGAGCTGGTCGCCCATGTCCTCGGCCGCGATGAACCGGCGGTCGGGGTCGGTGTGCGTCGCACGCTTCAGGAACCGGTAGTAGGAACCGAAAAGCGAGAACAGCGGCACTTCGCTCGGCGGCGGCAGCGTGGTCTTGTACTTGGTCGTGTAGCCGGCGAACTCGAAGCTCAGCACGGCCAGCGTCCGGCCGACCGTGTAGAGGTCCGAGGCGACGGACGCGCCCTGCTTCGCGAGCTCCGGGGCGCTGTACCCGGTCGTGAAGAACAGTGGGCTCTCGTAGTCGTCCATCCGGCGGACCGCGCCGAGGTCGATCAGCTTGAGCTGCTCGTGCGTCTGGATCACGTTGTCCGGCTTGAGGTCGCAGTACAGCAGGCTCTGCGAGTGGAGATAACCCATGGCGGGCAATATCTCCAGGCCGTACGCGATGACCTGGCCGATCGGCAGCGGCTCCGGGCGCTTCGTCTCGCGGTGGTGCGCGAGCGCGAGCTGGCGCAGCGACTGGCCGCCGACGTACTCCATCACGATGTAGCCGACGGAGTTCCCGGTCTTCGGGTCCGCGTGCTGGACGAAGTTGTGGATCTTGACGATGTTCGGGTGCTCGACCTCGGCGAGGAAGCGGACCTCGTTGACCGCGGCGAGCATGGCGGTCGCGTCGCCGGTGTTGATCAGGCCCTTGAGCACGACCCAGCGGTCGCTGACGTTGTGGTCCTGCGCGAGGTAGATCCAGCCGAGCCCGCCGTACGCGAGCGCGCCGAGCACCTCGTACTGGCCGCCGACGAGCTCGTTGGGCTGCAGCTTCGGCACGAACGAGAACGGCTCGCCACAGTTGGCGCAAACGCCGTCCGGCTCGCCGGGCTTCCCGTTCTCACCGCGGCCGACCTTGGAGCCGCACGCCCCGCAGAAGCGCTTTTCCTCGGAGACCATCGGGTTTTCGAGCACCGCGGACTCGGGGTCGCGATAGGGCACCCTCGGTACGTCGACCAGCCCGGCGCCGAGCCTGCCACGCCGAGACGTCCGCGAGGACGTCCGCCGCGAGGTGCCGGGGAACGCTCCCGATCCGGTGCCGCCGCCGGTGCCCGCGCCGGTCCCGTGCCCGGTGCCGGTGCTGCGCTCGGGCAGCACGCTTTCGGTGCCGGGGTCCGGCAGCGGGATGCCGGGACCGGTCGCCGGTGGCGCCGGCGGCATGATGCTCTGGGTTTCCGGCGTCGGCGCGGACAGCACGCTGGTCGGCTGCGGATCGTTGTTCGGCTCCCAGTACGGCCGGACGGCCTGCGTCTGCGGCTGTGCCTGCACCGGCGGGAGGTTCTCCCTGGTCGGCGCGTCCGGCGAAGCGGCGGGTCGTGGCACCGGCGCGTGATAGATGGTGCGCTCGGCCGCCGACTCGTCGCCGCCGTCGAGCCTGCCGGACATGGGCGCCTCCGGCTCCTGGGCGTCAGGTGCTGCGTGCCGAGGACGGCGCGGCTCCTCCGACACTGCTACCTCCCAATCCGAAAAAGCATCATTTGTACGCGGGCTGCGGTGGGTCGGCGGGTTGCAGCCGACCGCCGAGCCAGTGGTCGTAGCTCTGCTTCCAAGTGCCGTTACCCCGCACGTCTTCGAGCACCGCGTTCACGAAGCGGACCATGTCCTCGTTCTCTTTCGGGATGCCGATCCCGTAGCTCTCCGTGGTGAACGCGTCGCCGACGACACGCACCGTCGGGTCCTGCGCCGCCATGCCTGCGAGGATCACGTCGTCGGTGGACACCGCGTCGACCTGGCCCTGCTGCAGCATCACCAGGCAGTCCGACCAGTTGTCCACCGAGACCGGCACCGGCTTCGCCGGGTTGGTGGCGATCGCGGTCAGCGACGTCGACGTCTTGGTCGCGCACACCTTCTTGTTCGCCAGATCCGGCAGGCTCTTCACACGAGAGTCCTTGTCCACCAGGATCCTCTGGCCCGCCTGGTAGTACACCGAGGAGAACGCGACATCCTTGAGCCTGCTGCAGTTGATGCTGTAGGTCCGGACGACGATGTCGACCTGCTTCTCCTTCAACACGTCCTCCCGCTGTTTTGACGGGATCGCGCGGAAGCGGATCTTGTTCTCGTCGCCGAAGATCGCCTTGGCCACCTGCTTGGCCATGTCGATGTCGAAGCCCTCGAGATCACCGGAGACCGGGTTGCGGAACCCGAACAGGAACGTCGTCTGGTCGACGCCCGCGATCAGGTGCCCGCGCTCCTTGATCTTCGCCATCGTTCCGGTGATGGATTTTCCTTGCGGGGCAAGGGAAGCGAGTGGTCTATCGCAGTCGTTCTTGGCCGCGTCCGGTTTCAGGTCCGCGCCGCCGACGTGCGCGGGCTGCGGCCGGATCACCTCGGCGACCGGCGCGGGGTCGACCGGTGTCCCGGCGCTGCCGCAGGCGGTGGCCAGCAGTGCGACGCCGAGAATTCCGAAAAGCCGCTTCACCGGTACTCCCTCAGCCGTTCACGGATGCCGATGGCCACGCCGCCCGCCGCGATCACCGCGAGCACGCCGAGTCCCGGCGCGAGCAGGGTCAGCCAGCGGTCGCCCGCGCGGGTGTCATCAAGGAAGTTCTGCCTGCCGACCTTGATCGCGGCGACCAGATTGTCGTCCAGGCGCTGGAAAGCGGCGGCCGAACCGTCCTCTTTGGATACATCGATGGCCGCTTTCACGGCGTCGTTGTACTGGCCGCTGGTGTCCGTCTTGCGGATCTCGCCATATGCCTTGAACCACGCCAGCGCGCTCTGGTTCGCGGCCTCGACCTGTGTCTTGGCGGCTTCGAATCCCTTGGCCTCGCCGAGCAGCCCGCTCTTCTGGTCGGTGCCGACCAGCTGGGCCTGGAGCGAGGCGAAGTCCTTTTCATAGGACGCGCCGTCGCCGCGCGCGACCAGTGTCAGCGTCTCGTCGGCGCGTGCCTGCAGCGCGGCGATGCGGGCACGGACCAGCACGTCCACCTGGTGGCTGCCGTCGGCCTCGCCGCCGCGGACCTGCGTGCTCTGCACGATCATCGCGACCGAACCCCACAGCAACCCGACCACGATCGCGCCGGTCGCGACCAGCAGCCCGACATTGATGACGCGGTTCGTCTTGCGGGTGAGATGGATCTGGGTGGCGGCGAGCGCGCCGAGCAGCGCCAGCGTCAGCAGCGTGGTCAGCCAGGGGAACGCGTTCGCGTCATCCTGCGAGTTCGAGAGCCGGTCGGTGTCGATCTGGTACAGCTCCTGGGCGGCGGGCAGCACCTTCGACCGCATCAGCTCCGAAGCTTCACGCAGGTAGGAGGCGCCCGCGGGGTAACCCTGCTTGTTGTTCGCGCGCGCGGTCTCGACCAGGCCGGTGTAGACCGGCAGCAGCTGGCCGATCAGGTTGACCTGCTGCGCGGCGCCGTCACCGGCGTCGGAAGCGGCCTTCGCGAGCGCGGCGCCCGCCTCCGCGATGTCCCGCTCGTACCGCTCGCGCAGCGCGGGCGGCTCACTCCCGATCGAGAGGAACGCGCTCGCCGCGGTCGCGTCGGCGTCCGAGAGCGACCGGTAGACCTGCTGCGACGCCACGGCCAGCGGCTCGCGGTGGTCGATCAGGTCGTTGATCGTGTCCTTCTTCGTCTGCACGCCGACGGTCGCGATGATGCCGGTGAGCAGCACGAGCAGGCCGAGACCGACCCCGATCACCGAAAGCCGTCCCGGCGTCGCGCGCGTCGACCGGACGATCCCGCGTACCGCTACCCCGGGAAGCGCCAGCAGGCTCGCGAGCCCGGACTTCGGCTCACGCGGCGGTGCTGGTTGCGCACCTGGCCGCGTTTCAGTGGTGGTCATGACCCTCCCCAATACATACGGGGATGAAGGTAGCCGAGACGACTAGTCGACAGCCACCTAGCCACGCCCGAATCGCATCACACGGAGGCCGCAGTCCAAGGCCAGTACGTCGGTCAACACGAGCCCGGCGGCGGTGCCGAGCGCCTGGTACCGGCCGACCGTGCGCTCTCGCCCGCCGCACAGCAGGAAGGCGCGTAAATCCATGGCCGTCATCGTGCGCGGGTCGTTCTCGTCGGTGACCCGCTCGACGACCAGCGTGGCCGGTCCCGCGTCGCGGCAACCGCGCAGAATGCGGATCGCGTGCTCGTCCGCCCAGTTGTGCAGGACGTTGACCACTGTATATACGTCGGCGCCCGGCGGGAGCGGTTCGAAGAAGCTCTGCGCGACGGGGGTGAACCGGCTGCTCGTGATGGCTTTCGAGGCGGCCGAGACCGCGGCGGGCAGGTCGACGAGGGTGACTCGGAGGCTGGGATGCGCGGCCAGCAGCGCTTCGGCGAGCGTCCCCGTGCCGCCGCCGACGTCGACCACGGAGCCGACGGCGAACTGATCCAGTGCGGCCAGTTCCGGCACGAACTCACCCGCGTGCGCGCCGCGGAGCTCGTCGAAGCTCGGGCCCAGCTCGGCCGCGGCGGCCAGGTCGGCATAGAACTCGGTGCCGTAAAGCTCGGGGTACGGCGCTTTACCCGTCCGTACGGCCTGCGGCAGCGCGCGGACGGCTTCGTCCATCCGGCTGCCGACGCCCGACTGGTCCAGCCACGCGCGCAGGCGCGCCGGATGCCCGTCGAGCAGCACCACGGAGTATTCGGTCAGGCCGAAACCGTCCTCGGTGCGGCTGACCACGCCTCGGCAGGCCAGGAAGTCCAGCAACCTGCCCAGCAGGTCCGGGTCGGTGCCCGCCGCCTCGGCGATCTCGGCGGGCGAGGTGCGACCGCAGGCGATGTGGTCGGGGATCCGCAAGGTGGCGGCCACGCGCAACGCCACCGGCGCGAGCCCGTCGACGGCCTCGGCGAATTCGTCAGGGGTCCAGGTCGTCACAGCAGCTGTCCTTCCACCATGCGCCGGTAGTAGCCGCTGGTGTCCAAAAGGGAGGAGTGGGTGCCCTCGGCGCTGACCCGCCCGTTCTCCACCAGCACGATCTTGTCCGCGGTGAGGATGGTCGACAGCCGGTGCGCCACCACGAGCACGGAGCAGTGCTCCGGCAGCCGCCGGATTCCCTCCAGTATCGCGTTTTCGTTGCCGGTGTCGAGGCTCGACGTCGGTTCGTCCAGCAGCAGCAACGGAGACTCGGCGAGCATCGCGCGGGCGATCGCCAGCCGCTGTCGTTCACCGCCGGACAGTCGCGCGCCCTGTTCGCCGACCGGGGTGTCCACACCGGACGGAAGCCGGTCGACCAACCCGTCGAGGTTCACCGCGCGCAACGCGGCGCGCAGTTCGGCCTCGCTCGCGTCCGGCACCGCGAAGGTCAGGTTGTCCCTGATCGTCCCGTACAGCAAGGGTGCGCTTTGCTCGACCAGCGACACCATTTCGCGGGTTTCGCGGCGGCCGAGCCCGGACTCGCCGAGGAACTCCACCCGGCCGAGCGTCGGCTCGTAGAACCGGCACACCAGCGAAAGAATCGTCGACTTGCCAGCGCCGGACGGCCCGACCAGCGCGGTCTTCGAGCCGCGTGGCACCGAAAACGAGATGCCGTGTAGCACTTGAGGACCGCCGTAGGAGAACGACACGTTGTCGAAGCGCAGTACCGGCGTGGCCGTGACGCGCTTGCGGCGACTCGGCTCTTCGTGCTCCTCCACCGGAAGCGCGAGCGCCTCGTCGACCCTGGCGAGCGCACCTTGCGCGCGCTTGAGGTCGGTCAGCCCTTCGAGCAGATTTCCCAGTGGTACCACCAAATACGTCGAGTACAGCAGTAGTGCGACGAGATCGCCGAGCGCGATGTTCCCTGACGCCACCCGCATGCCGCCGATCACCAGCACGAGCAGGAACGACCCGGTCGCCGCGAGCTGGACGGCAGGGCTCGCGGCCGCGGCCAGCTTCGCGGCCTTCAGCCCCGCCTCGTACGCGGACCGCGCGACTGCCTTGAGCCGCTCGGTCTCGCGCTCCTCGGCGAGGTTCACGCGGATGGTCCGGCTGCCGGTCAACGCCCGTTCCAGGTCAGCGGTGAACTCGCCGACCGCGCTCTGCTGCTGATGGCTCGCGAGCTGGATCCGGCCGAGCACCAGGCTCACCCCGCCGGCGGCCACGGCGAACACGCCGAGCACCACGAGGAACAGCACCGGGTCGATACGCAGCATCAGCACGGTGGCGCCGACCGCGGTGAGCGCGCCGACCACGATGTTCACCAGCCCGTGCGCCGCGACCTCGCGCACCGCGGTCGTGTCGTTGCCGGCCCGTGAGATCAGGTCGCCCTTGCGGGTCTGTTCGAGTTCCGCCATGCGCACGCGCAGCAAGCGGCCGACGAGCCGGACCCGCAGCCCGAACACGACGTTCTCGCCGAGCCGTTCCAGCAGGTACCGGCCCGCGGTGTCGACCACGACCTGACCGGCGAACAACGCGACCAGCCCGAGCACGAGCCCGGTCAGCGCGCTGTGCCGCTGCACGGCGTCGATCACCTGCCCGGCGATGAGCGGCTGCAGCAGCCCGAGCCCGGCACCGGCGAGCACCAGCACGAACGCGCTCGCGACGAGCGCGCGATGGTCACGCAGCAATCCGAGCAGGCCTTTCCTCATGCCGTGCTCACCCTGATCAGCGGCCGGTAGTTCGCCGGTTCACCCGGTTCGCCGACCATGCGCCGCTCCGCTTCGAGCCACGCGTGTGCCGCGAACGGCGGGGTGGCCCGCACGCCGACACACCAGTCCGGCCAGCCGCCCTCTCGTTTGCACAGCAACGCGATGGCGATCGACCGCGGCAGGCAGCCCCGCCAGCCCGCGCAGCGTGCGCTCGCGAGTACCACCTCGCGATGGACGCGCTCGGCGGTGGCGTGGTCCACCGGTGGCAGTCCGGCGCTCGCCTTCGTCAGAACCCGTTGCAACGTCTTGGGTTTGCGGCGTGACGCCAGCAGCGCGCGCCAGACGACCGCGCGCACGAGCAGCCGCCGCCGTAGTGACGCACGGTCGTGCCTGGTGCGCCGGGGCATGGTCATCGTGTAGCTCATCGGGTCACCATGTCGGCGGCCAGCAGTTCGGCGATGAGCGCGTCCACGTCGGCGCGTGCCTGCTCGGCGCCGATGTCGTATTCCGCCGTCAGCCGCCCGCAGATCTCCTGCTCGGCACTGCCGGCCGCCAGTTCCTCGGCGATCAGCGTGCCGGTTTCGTTGAGCTGCCAGTACTTGCCGAGTTCCTGGTCGAGTAACACGGACCCGTATTCGGTCCGCGCGATCGAAACATGGTCACGCAGTCGCCACGCCATGGCTCTGTTCCTTTTCGGTCGTCATGTTCTCTTGCGCGCGCAACCAGACTTCGCACGCGATGGTCGTGTCGAGCGCCCCGTCGGCCAGCTCGGGCGCGTCCGGGTGCGCGCAGAGCTCGCGCAGCCGGACGGCGTCGACCAGGCCGCGCGCGGCCAGCCGCGAGTCCGTCCACAGCGCACGGACGTCGGTCGAGCCGTCGCGCATGCCGAGTTCGGTGTCCAGCGAGCCCTCGTCCTTGCTGGTCCGGTCCAGCACGGCGGCCGGGACGATGCCGCGCATGGCCTCGCGCAACACGGGTTTGTACTGCCAGGGGTCGACACGGTCGGCGAGGTTCACCGCGAGCGCGGCTTCGATGACACGGTCGTCGAAGAACGGCGCGGCCAGTGGCAGCCCGAGCCCGGCCGAGATGTCGGTGAGCGCGCGGATGAACCTGGCGCCTTGCGCGATCGCGTCCAGCTCGGCGTGACGGCCCTGTCCGGCGGCGAGTGGAGTCGCGTGCTCGGCGGCCATGCGCACCTCCCTGTGGACAAGCGCGCGGCCGTGCGCGGTGAGCCACGGGTGCAGTGTGCTGGTGATTCCCCAGGTCAGTGCGGGTGTGCTGAAGTCGAGTGCGGTCGAGCCGCGCAGTGAATCGGCCAGCCAGCGGCGGTAGCCCCGCCGGCTCGCGAGCTGACGGGTGATCTCGGGGAGCGGCCACGAGAGCATCGCGCGGTAGGCGGCCAGCCTGCGCAGCGCGGCGACCGGGCGGGTGCGGAACAGGTCACGCACGAGCGCCGGATGTCCGCAGAACAGGTGGTCACCGCCGTGCCCGGTGAGGTAGACCTCGGCGTGCACACCCCGGCCGATGCCGATCATCGTCCGCAGCGCGGCGCGGTTCGCGACCACCACCGACGGCTCGTCGAGATGATCGGCCGAGCCGAGCAGGTTCGCGTAGGTGAGCGGCATGTCCGAGGGCGCGAGCACACGCTGGGTCAGCCCCGGCAGCCCGGCGACGGCCTTTTCCGCCCAGAACTGGTCGGAGCCGAACGCGTCGCGACTGCTCACGGTCACGGCCAGCAGGGCGCCTGCGTGCTCGCGATGAGCGAGCGCGGTGACCGCGGTGGAGTCGTAGCCGCCCGAGAGCTCGCTGAGCACGGTGCCGCGCTCACGGCAGAACGCGCGGACGGAAGCGGTCAGCGCCGCTTGTACGGCGAGTGCACCGTCGGCAGCCGAACCTTCGGGCGCCGGTGGCGTCCACCAGCGAGTGACGCGCGCGGTGCCGGTCACGAAATGCCCAGGTGGCACCGCATGCACGCCGCGCCAGAGCGGCCGCTCGCCCAGCGGGTGCGGCAGCGGCTCGAGCAGCCGCGCCGCCAAGGCGCCCTCGTCGATTTCGGCGCCGGTCAGCGCGGCGAGCAGTTCGGCGCGGTCGCTGAACACCGTCAGGCCCCGCACTTTCGCGTGGTAGACGCGGCGGGTACCGGACGCGGTGCCCTGTACCCGCAGTTCGCCGTCGACGGCGGCCACGATGTGGTGGATGCCGGGTAACGCGCAGATCGTCGACGTGAGGCCCGCGACGCCGGTGGTGGCCGCGAGGTCACGTTCGGCGCGTGCGGCCTCTGCCTGGCTCAGCGGGCCTGGCCCGATCGTCGCGATGGCCCTGGCACCGGCTCTGACCAGCGTGATGGTGGTGAAACGCCGGCTCGCGACGAGCCAGGGGCGTCCGGAGGGATACCGGAGCACGGCCTCCGGCAGGCCGGGAAGGGAGCCGGCCACGGCGCTGGCTCCGTCGTCATCAGGGAATACCACGAAGTATTCCATCGCGTGGCCGGACTCCTTCATCGGTTTTCCTTACGGGACGATGCGGCCGACGGGGATGACCTTGCCGTCCTTGAGGAACTTGCCGAAGCCCGCGGTGCTGGTGGCGAAGGTGCCACGAGCGGTCAGCTTCGGTGCGACATAAGGCTTCTTCATGAGTTTTCCTTTCGGGATTCGCACGTTGTGTGCGAGCACAGCCTCTACTCGGCGGCAGGTCCCGCACTACTGTCGTTCGCGACTATTTGTCGGCGACGGCAAGGTGCTGATAGACATACGAAGAAAGGCAGGCGCCCAATCTTGAATCGAATTCAAGTTTGCTCATGATCTGCGTCAGGTGGGCGCGCACGGTGCGCTCGCTGACGAACAGGAGATCGGCCAGGTCCTGGTTGGATCTCCCCTGCGCCAGCAGGAGAAAGACTTGCTTTTCCCGTGGTGTCAGCTCGTCGATTCTGTCATGTAGCCGGAACCACGGCGGAACTTCGGTACTCATGAACTCAGCAGACCCCCCTGCTACGGCTCATTGGAACTTGCCCCAGTGTTTCTGCTCGGCAGTCTACATAGACGAGCAGGCTTGTGACGCTAAAGTCATGTTTCCGGATAGCTGCACCGCCATTCGAGTGAGAGCCTATCACTGACTCGGGTGACGCTGCCGTCAAATCGCGTTCCTACTCTGCGGTTAAGTGACACCGGGTCATCGTGGATCAGTCCGGTCGGGGCCGGATATCGGCGTTTCCGCCAATAGAAATGCCAATGGGGCGTGGCCACTATGGATGTCGCGGTGATCACTTGGGGGTCATCGCTCCCATAGAGAAAGCGAGAAGAGAATGCATTCCGAGAACCCGTTCGACCTGGATGTCCGGGTGGCGACCCCGGGCACCGACGGCGCGAACCCGGCCTTCCCGACGGTCCCGTGCAGCATTCCCTGCACGAAGATCTGCACGAAGTTCACCTGTCGCAGCTGCACCTGCGCCAGCTGCATCACGCAGTGCCCGATCGGCTGCTGATCCGGCGCACAGCCTGAAAGCGCGGGGGTGGGGGGGGGGCGCACCCCCCCCGCCCCGCCCCCCCCCCCCCGCGCCCGCCCGGGCCGCCCGGCCCCCCCCCCCCCCCCAACTCGCGTGCCTGGAGAGTCGGCAGCATTCCGACCCTGCAGGCTCGCGTGCCGACCCGCCAGGCTCGCGTGCCGACCGGCTGGGTACGGGTGGCGTCCGTTGGGTACGCGTGGCGGCTGGCTGGGGCAGGGACTCGTGAGTGATGGCGAGCGGTTCTTTTGGGCGGAAGGGCAAAGGTGTCATGTCGTGCTGGGCGACCTTGGCCTGCTTCAGCCCTGGCCACGAAAGAGTGACTGTGGAGGGTTTGCGGCGTTAGGCGACGCAAATCCTCCACGCCGGGGCTTGGTGTGTGGATTTTGCGTCGTCTAACGCCCCAAAACCCACACACCCCAGCCGATCGAGGTCGTGCGTGCTCGCGATGGAGCCTGGCCCCGGGCGGGGTCTGCGGTGACGGTTGCGGGCGAGTGGTAACTCTGCTCCGTTGGATGCAGCAGAG
>NZ_JBHWEB010000137.1:0-21444 GCF_042734395.1 Amycolatopsis sp. NPDC059657
GCAAGCTCGTCATACGACGGACGCTCACTCCCGGTCACGCGGTGATCATCGCAGAACGACGACCACCACGCGACAGAGACCTGACTAGTTACCCGTCGGCAACACTCACGAGTCCTCAGCCGGTGATGGCGGTGAGGGGCGCCAGGTAGCCGCTGCGGTGGCCCGCGGTGTTCGGGTGGTAGGACTCGTCGAGCTTGCTCCACTCCAGGCTGGTGAGCCACGGGGTCGAGGTGCAGATGCCGTGGCCGTCGAAGGTGCCGCGGGCGTCGAGGAAGGTGAAGCCGGCGTCCGTCGCACGGGCGGCGGTGATCTCGGCGATCACGTCGGCGGCGGAGTTCAGCGCGGCGCGTTCGGTGTCGCTGAGGCCGAAGATGCCGCAGTTGCCGCCGATCTTGTACATCCGCGGGTAGCCGACCACGATCACCTTGGCCGAGGGCGCGGCCTGGCGCACCGCGGCGTAGGTGGTGGCGAGCGCCGGGGAGACGGTGGTGCGCGCGATGTTCTTGGCCTGCTCGACGCGGTTCACGCAGTCCTTGTCGTCGATGGTGAGGATGCACTGCTTGAGCACGTCGACGAAGCCCGCGTCATTGCCGCCTACCTGGATGGTGACGAGCGTGGTGTCGGCGGTGAGCTTCGGGACCTGGGTGTTGAGCACGTCCGCGGTCCTGGCGCCGGAACAGGAGGCCTCGACGAAGGTGGTCGACGGGTGCGCGGCCGCCCAGAGCCGCGGGTAGGCGAGCGGGCCGCGGCGGCACGCGTCGCTGGGGTTGTCGTAGGACCAGGTGCCCACGCCGACGGCGTAGGAGTCGCCGAGTGCGACGTACTTCGCGGGTGCGGCGTGCGCGGCCGTGGTGCCGGCGAGGCAGGCGACGGCGGTCAGGAGCGCAGGGACGAGGAAGCGTAAGGCGCGCAAGGATTCTCCCGGGGAGAGGTCGGGGTGACGCCCTACGAATAGCAACCCCGGCGACTCAGGAGAAGGAAGTTTGGTGAAAGTTCTCGAAAATGCGGCCAGTCAGGTTAGTGAGTCCCGACGAAAGTCGTGGGTAATCAGCCGGACGTCGCCGCGTCGCGCGCGGCGGCCATCTCGGCGTGCGCCAGCCTGGTTTCGCGGTTGAGCTCATTCAGGATGGCCGCGGTCTTGCCTGCCGGATCAGCTTCGGGCTCGACCTTGACCGAGGTCTTGAGTTCCTCGCCGTCCGCGAGCACCACCCAGAGCGAGCCGTATTCCGGACCAGGGATGCGGCTGTAAGACGGTCGGTAGACGAACTTCCCCACCTCGGCCCAGCCGAGCTCGCGGGACCTCGCCAGTCCGCGCAGCCGGACACCACTGTCGCTCGTGTAGACGCCTGTCGTTCGGGCCCGGTAGTGGAAGTAGGCGATCGCCGCTACGGTCGCGATGCTTCCCGTGAACTGGATGGACCCCAAGGCCGCGCCGAGGACGGCGACGGCTGCGAACGTCAGGGAGTAGCCGACGACGAATGGTGTCCGCCACCAAGCCTCGGGCGCCACCTGACGCCATTGCCTCGTCTGAGTCATCCGTTCGGCTCCCTGTCGTGAGGGCTGGCCGAAGTGGATACCTCCGGCCTCAGCCTTGACACGCTACGGAGGCTTCAGCGGTTGCCGATGATTTTCGAGGCCTCGATGAACACCGCGGTGCGCCGCTCCTCGGCCATCACGCGGTCGTACTCGTCCCAGTCGTCGTGGGTGCCCGTGGCTGACGTGAACACGTCACGCAGCAGCTGAGGCAGCCGCGCGAGGTCGTAGGCGGGATCGGGGTCGTCGGGGCCGATCAGCCGGGTGTTGCCCTGCACGGAGACCCACTCCCAGCCGCGCCGGAAGATGATGGTGGCGTGCCCCGCGCGGCGGAGCAGCGCGAGTTTGCGGGTGCCGCCGATGGCCACCAGGCCGACGGAAGGGGCGCCGGAGACGGGATCGTCGATCACCCCGGCGTTGACCACGGACGCGTGGACGGTGCCGTCGCCGCGCGTGGTCGCGATGGTCGCCAAGCCGTGCTCGGCGAGGGAAAGCTTCCGGACAAGATCCAGATCGGCAGCCATGAGACGAAGGTACGCCCGCCCGGCTCTGCAGGGAACCGGGCGGGCGTACGTCCTAAGAGGCGAAACAGCGGCGCGAAGCGCCTCCGTTGAGGGTGGTGGTGGGAGACGGGTGGGCGAAACAGCGGCGCGAAGCGCCTCCGTTGAGGGTGGTGGTGGGAGACGGGTGGGCGAAACAGCGGGGCGAAGCGCCTCCGTTGAGGGGGGTGGTGGGAGACGGGTGGGCGAAACAGCGGGGCGAAGCGCCTCCGTTGAGGGTGGTGGTGGGAGACGGGTGGGCGAAACAGCGGGGCGAAGCGCCTCCTTTGAGGTCAGCAGGCGCCGTCGTCGCGCCACACGCCCCATTCGCCGGTCGTGCCGGGTTCCTCGCCCTGTGTCCACCACTTGGCTGTCCACTTGTGCCCGTTATGGGACACGACGTTGCCGCCGGTGTAGATCGACGAGGCGTTCCACGCGGGCTGGGTGCACGTGCCGGGCACGCCGCCGTTGTCCCAGGGGACCTGGCCGGAGGCGTAGAAGTTGATCGCCTGGGCTTTCCAGCGCGGCGCCTGGGCGCCGAGGCGGACCTTGAACGTGTTCCAGTCATGCGTCGACCACGGCGACCAGCCGAGTTCGGCGTGCGCGGACAGGCGTGGGAACGCCAGGTACTCGATGTCCGCCGAGTTCTTGACCGTCTCGGTCCACAGTGGCGACTCGACGCCGCGGACGGCCGACTCGCCGACGCCGCTCAGGTACGCGCCGGGGTTCCAGTTGTAGGCGTCCTGGACCTCGACGTAACCGGCCCACGAAAGACCGATCGGGCTGCTGGCGTTGTACTTCATGTCGAGGTACGCCTTGTTGGCAGGTGAGAGGATCACCTTGCTGCCACGGGAAACCGCGTTCGACACGCCACTGTCCGAAGTGGTCGTGCCCCAGAACTGCGGTGTCGCGTTGGCCGGCAATGTCGCCTTGGCGATGTCGTGCCAGCCGATGGCCTGCTTACCGTTGGCCGCCACGATCGGCAGGATCTTGTTGATGAACGTCAGGTAGTCCGCCGGCGGGGTCGCCGCGGCCTCGTCACCGCCGATGTGGAAGTACGGGCCGGGGGTCAGCGCCGAAATCTCGCGGATGACGTCGGAGACGAAGGTGTACGTGATGTCCTTCGGGATGCACAGCGAGCTGTAGCCGACCTCGATGTCCGTGCGCAGCGGGGGAGCGACGCCGTTGCAGTTCAGCTCGGCGTACGAGGCCTGGGCCGCGTTCGTGTGCCCCGGCATGTCGATCTCGGGGATGATCGTGATGTGCCGCGAGGTCGCGTACGCGACGATGTCGCTGTACTGCGCCTTCGTGTAGTAGCCGCCCGCGCCGCCGCCGACCTGGGTGCTGCCGCCGTAGGTGGCCAGCCGGGGCCAGCTGTCGATCTGGATGCGCCAGCCCTGGTCGTCGGCCAGGTGCAGATGCAGATTGTTGATCTTGTACTGGGCCAGCTGGTCGATGTAGCGCTTGACGCTCGCGACCGGGTGGAAGTGCCGTGCGACGTCGAGCATCGCGCCGCGGTAGGCGAAGCGGGGGTAGTCGAGGATGGTCGCGCCGGGGATCGTCCACGGCCCGGTCTGGACGGTCGCGCTCTCGATCTTGCCCGGCAGCAGCTGGCGCAGTGTCTGCACGCCGCCGAACAGGCCGTCGGTGGTGATCGCGCGCAGCACCACCGTGGTGGCGGTCGAGACGAGCTGGTAGCCCTGCTGGCCGACGCTCGCGGGCGCTCCGTTCAGGAGCAGCGTGATGCCGTCGGCGGCCGGGGTCGCGGGCGCGTCGGCGACGGGCAGCGCGTAGCCGGTGGACTTGCGGAGGATGGCCGCGAGGTAGTCGCCGACCTCCTTCGCGGGAGCGGAACCCGCCTGGGTGTAGATCTTCGTCGAGGCCACCAGCGGGAAGGTGACGCCCGCCGCGGCCTGGACCGAGACGGGGACTGGGACGATGCTCTGCAACGGCGGGGTGGCCGCGATGGCCGGGTTCTGGGTGGCCGCGGTGAGGCCACCGATCATGGTCGCGACGGCAAGGGCGACGCCCCACTTCCGTCCGCGCTGCGCTCTTGGGATCTTCATTGACATCCTCCTGGCGGCGTACAGGTCCCGGTAACCGGAACCGCCTGGATACTGCCACTTGGAATCGGACAGGTCTAGACCAATAAGGGCTAAATTCGGGTTCTGGGTAGGCTCAGGTCATGTTCGAGAGCCTGCGTTTCCCGGTCATCGCCGCCCCGATGGCGGGTGGCCCGTCCACCCCCGAGCTGGTCGCCGCGGTGACCGGCGCCGGTGGCTTCGGCTTCCTCGGCGCGGGGATGCTGAGTCCCGGGGTGCTGGCCGAGAAGATCGCCAAGACCAGGGAGCTCACGAGCGAGCCGTTCGGCGTGAACCTGTTCGTGCCCGGCAAGCCGTCGGCCGCTGACCTGAGCGGGCACCAGGAGCGCATGGCCGCCGAAGCGAGCCGCTACGAGGTCGAACCCGGCGCGCCGGCCTGGGACGACGACGCCTACCCGGCCAAGGTCGATGTGGTCGTCGAGCAGCGGGTGCCGGTCGTCTCCTTCACGTTCGGCCTGCCCAGGCCCGAGGATGTGCGGCGGCTGCACGAAATCGGCAGCAAGGTCATCGTCACGGTCACCAAGCCCGAAGAGGCGCTGGAAGCCGAAAAGGCGGGCGCCGACGCGCTGGCCGTGCAGGGCTTCGAGGCGGGCGGGCATCGCGGCATCTTCCAGGATGACCCGGATTCGCCCAGTGGCGGCGAGATTTACGGCGTTCTCGCGGCCTTGCGGCTTATCAAGGCGGTAACCGAGCTGCCGCTCATCGCCGCCGGGGGACTGGTGCACGGCGCCGACGTCGCGGCGGTGTTGGCCGCGGGCGCGGTGGCCGCGCAGCTCGGCACGGCGTTCCTGCGCGCGGACGAAGCCGGCACCCAGCCGACCCAGGTCAAGGCGCTCGCGGTCGCCGACCGCAAGACCGACATCACCCGCGCCTTCAGCGGACGCCCCGCGCGCGGACTGGTCAACCGCGTGATGAGCGAGCTTTCGGCGCAGGCGCCGTCGGCGTATCCGGAGCTGAACAACCTGAGCAAGCCGATCCGGGCCGCCGCCGCGAAGGCCGACGACCCGGAGGCCATGTCACTGTGGGCCGGTCAGACCTACTCGGTCGCGACCGACGGCCCGGCCGCCGAGATCGTCGCGCGGTTGCGCGACGAAGCCCGTGCGGCCGTCGAACGTGCGGCGAAGCTACTCGGCTGAGCGGTTCAGCACCGAGTTCCGCTTGCTGTAGGCGAAGTAGATCACCAGCCCGATCGCGAACCACACCGCGAACCGCAGCCAGGTCTCCGGCTGCAGGTAGGTGATCAGCCAGATCGAGAAGCCGACGCCGATCAGCGGCACCACCGGCATGCCAGGCGTCTTGAACGTGCGCGGCAGGTCCGGCTGCTTGTAGCGCAACACGATCACCGCGACGCAGACGACGACGAACGCGAGCAGGATGCCGATGTTCGTCAGCTCCGCGGCCTCGCCGATCGGCAGGAACCCGGCGATGATCGCCGCCGCGCCGCCCAGCACCCAGGTGAACCGGGTGGGCACGTGACGCGTCGGGTGCGTCTTGCCGAACCACTTGGGCAGCAGGCCGTCGCGGCTCATCGAGTACCCGATCCGCGTCGCGCCCATCAGGAAGGTGAACAGCACGGTCATGATGCCGACGATCGCGCCGATCGCGATCACCGTGGCCAGCCCGGACAGCCCGACCGACTTGAACGCGGTCGAGAAGCCGCTCTTCGGGTCGATCTCGGTGTAGTTCTGCATGCCGGTCAGCACCAGGCAGGCGAGCACGTAGAGCACCATCGAAATGCCCAGCGAGTACAGGATCGCCTTGGGCATGTGGCGCTGAGCGTCCTTGGACTCCTCGGCGGCGGTGCTCATCGCGTCATAGCCGAACACCGCGAAGAACACGGTCGCCGCACCGGTCACGGCGCCGCCGAACCCGGCAGGCGCGAACGGCGAGTAGTTGCCGGTCTTGATGTAGAAGAAGCCGACCAGCACGACCACGAGCACGATGGCGACCTTGAGGATGACCATCGCGGTCTCGAACCGGGCGGCGGCGCGGATGCCGAGGTTCAGCAGGTAGGCAATCAGCAGGCAGAGGACGACCGCGAACAGGTCCACCTTGTGCCCTGGGCCGGTGCCGGGCGCGCCGAGCATCCACGCGGGCAGGTCGAGCCCGAGCTGCTGCAGCAGGAAGCTGAAATAGCCGGAGATGCCGATCGCGACCACCGCGACGATGGCGGTGTACTCCAGCAGCAGGTCCCAGCCGATGAACCAGCCGACGATCTCGCCGAGCACGGCGTACCCGTAGGTGTAGGCCGAACCGGCCTTGGGGATCAGCCCCGCGAACTCCGCGTAGGAGAAGGCCGCCGCGGCGCTGGCGACACCCGCGATCAGGAACGAGATCAGCACGGCGGGCCCGACACCGGGAATGCCCGCCGCCTTGTCACCGGCGGCGACACTGCCCGCGAGCGCGAAGATGCCCGCGCCGATGATGCCGCCGACACCGATGGCGGTCAGCTGCCACAGCCCGAGTGTGCGGGTCAGCCCGCCCTCACCCGAGGAATCCTCGATCTGTTCAATCGGCTTTCGCCGGAAAACCCCGGAGGTCATGGCGGTGGGCTCCCAACTTCATCGGTGCGCTGTCAGGCCCGGGTTTCGGACCTAACAGCGCACCGTACTAGTGGGTGACCCGCTCAGCAGGCTGCCGGTCTCAGCCGACCGCTTCCTGCGCGGAGACCGTGTCCGACACGGCCACCAGCTTGCGCTCGGACTTGGTCGCGCGCGTCACGCCCGCGGCGAAGTAGGTCAGCAGCTCGGCGATCTCGGCAGGGTCGTCGAGCTGGGGGCAGTGACCCCAGTCCTGGCGGACGAGGAGCCTGCTGTGCGGGACCAGCGCGTGCAGCCGTCGCCCGGAGGCGGCACTGACCAGCTTGTCCTTGCCGCACACCACGACCAGCAGCGGCGACGTGATGGCCTCGAGCTGGTACGCGTTCTCCAGCTCGGTCACCATCTGCCTGGCCTGCTCCAGGCGCACGGTGGTGGCCTTGTAGTCGGGGAACAGGTCGACGAACCGCTTGACGTGCTCCTTCTCGGCGGAGCCCGCGTTGGCGTAGAGGAAATGCGGCACGACGTTCTCGGCGATGGTCTTGACCAGGAACGACGGCACGGGCAGCGGCAGCGACGAGTACAGCCGCAGCGGGATCGGGTACTTGGCGACCGCGCGGACCACCCACGAGTCGACGAAACCGGGCGCGGCGATCGAGACGACGCCCGCGATCGGGAGCTTGCCGTTCTGGGCCGCGCGCAGGGTGGTCGTGCCACCGAGCGAGTTGCCGCCGATGACGACGGGGCCGAGCACGGACTGCTCACGGATCACCGCGGCGGCGAACGCGTCGAGCTGCGGCAGCATGGCGCCCGCCCGCAGCTCGTCGGCCTCGCCGAAACCGGGGAGGTCGACCGCCATGGCCGGGACGCCCGCCTTGGCGAGCTCGGTCAGTACGGGGCGCCAGGTGTCCGCGCTGTCGCAGAAGCCGTGGAACAACACAAGACGGGGAGTGGTCGGACGGCTGGCCGTCCGAGGTGCTCCGCGTCGAAAGCGGGTGGTTCGCCCGCTCTCGGGGTCGGCGGCGGGTGGGCCGACTTCGAACACGCGGGTGCGCACACCGGCGAAACGCCGGTACGTCACCCTGATGGACGTCGGGTCGGTCACTTTCGTCTGGCCGGCCGGTGAAGCCGGCGCCGGCCGCTGTGTTGCGGTCATGTGTCTAGGTTAGACATCGGATGTTGCTTTTGGGGCGCAGATCACAGGTCACGAAAAGGTCACGTTGATCTTAGACATACGTATGTGCTGGTCACGCGATTTCGGGTGCTGACCTGCGGAGGAAATGAGGGGTACCCCTAACGGGGCGTGAGCTTATTACGACGGGGTCTAGACCAAGACGAGGTCACTTGGTGAACACGATTTTGCCCGCTGTGTCGCCCTCGAACATGCTCTTGAAGCCCTCTTCGGCACGCTCGAAGGGCAGTTCCTGGCCGATCTGCGGCTTGATGCCCTTGAGGTCGACGTAGGAGAGCAGGTCGGCCAGCTCGTCGCGGGTGCCCATGGTGGAGCCCGCGATCCGCAGCTGCAGGAAGAAGACGCGCTGGAGCTCGGCGTGCGCGTCGGGCCCGCTGGTCGAGCCGGAGACGACGATGATGCCGCCCGGCTTGAGTGATTTGACCGAGTGCGACCAGGTCGCCTTGCCGACGGTCTCGAACACCGCGTCGACGCGCTCCGGCAGCCGTGCACCCGACTCGAACGCCTGGTGCGCGCCCAGGCCGGTGGCCAGCGCGCGCTTCTCTTCGCTGCGCCCGGTCACCCAGACCCGGAACCCGGCCGCACGGCCGAGCTGGATCAGCGCCGTCGAGACGCCGCCGGACGCGCCCTGGACCAGCATCGTCTGGCCAGGCCGCAGCCCCGACTTCACGAACAGCATGCGGTACGCGGTCAGCCAAGCGGTGCCCATCGTGGCGCCTTCGCTGAACGACAGGCCCGCGGGCTTCGGGATGACGTTGCGCTTCGGCACGATCACGTAGTCGGCGAAGGTGCCCTGGTGCTTCTCGGTCAGCAGGGTGCGCTTCGGGTCGAGGGTGTCGTCGCCCTGCCAGCCCGGCGCGTTGATGACCGCGTGCAGCACGACCTCGGAGCCGTCGTCGAGCACGCCCGCGCCGTCGCAGCCGAGGATCATCGGGAACTGGTCCGGCTTGATGCCGACCCCGCGCAACGTCCACAGGTCGTGCATGTTGAGGCTCGCGGCCTTGACGGCCACGCGGACCCAGCCTTCGGGCACCTCGGGGTCTGGGCGTTCGCCGACGACCAGCGACTCGAGCGGCTTTTCGGCGTTGGGCGCGGAGGCGTACACGGCGAACATGTCTGCAACCTACCGGGCAGGCAAGTGCCCGCGCAGCGTCGCGGGTACCGTTGTGCTGTGTTTAACGGCCTGGCTGATTGGTGGGACGGCGTCGAGCTGTGGCTCGCGCAGCTGTGGTTCCCGCTGCAGTTCATCCTCGTGCTGGCCGTGCTCGTCCCGCTGTGCCTGCTGCTTGCCTGGGTGATCGACAAGGCCGTCGGCGCGCTGGCGGGGTGGCTGGGCACGGGCCGCGACCGCTCCTCCTAAGCTGGCGCACCATGTTCAACCGAAGGCGGATCACCGCCGCGCTGATCGGCCTCATCGTGCTGGTGCTCGGTGGCTGGCTGGTCAAGACCCAGGTCGCCGACGACGCTCCCGCGAAGCCCGCCCCGTCCTCGTCTCAAGCCGTTTCGTCTGGCAAGCTCCCCGGCAGTGATTCCGGCCTGCCGGTCAAGGGCCTGTCGACGCTGCCGTCCGAGGCGGCCGACACCTGGAAGCTCATCAAGGCCAACGGCCCGTTCCCGTACCCGCGCAACGACGGCGTGCCGTTCGAGAACCGCGAGAAGGTACTGCCACGCAAGGACTCCGGGTACTACAAGGAGTACACGGTGAAGACCCCGGGCAGCCCCGACCGCGGTGCCCGGCGCCTGGTGACCGGTTCGGGCAAGGAGCTCTACTACACGGGCGACCACTACTCGTCCTTCGTCGTCGTGGACCCCGCCAAGTGAGCGCCACCGAGACCGCCGCGGCGCAGGCCCGCGCGCGCGGCGCGTACCCGCACGTGGTGGACGGCTCGAAGGTCACCGACAAGCTGTCCGCGATGGACGCGATCGCGGCCGCGCTGTCGTTCCCGGAGTACTTCGGCCGGAATCTGGACGCGCTCTACGACTCGCTGACCGACCTGTCGTGGCTGCGGCCCGGCGAGCACGTGCTCATCTGGCCCGGTTCCGACCGGCTCAAGGAGACCGACCCGAAGGCGTATCTCGCGGTGCGCGGAGTCCTTTCGGACGCCCAGCGCGCCCTCGCGCCCGGCGGCGACCGGACCGACGATCGCCGCCTGACCGTGGTGCTGACGGACTCGTGAGTGGTATGGCCGGTTCTAACCGGCCATACCACTCACGACTCTTGGGGGACCCAGTTGGGCTTGCGCTTCTGGGCGAAGGCCGTGATGCCCTCCTGGCCCTCTTCGCTGGCGAAGAAGCGTGTTGACAGCGCGAGCATTTCTTCGAAGCCTTCGGAAGGCGTCGCAGGGCGAGGCTTGCTCAGGAGCTCTTTGGTGGTTGCCAAAGCCTTCGGGCCGCCGAGGGTGAGGGCCTTGACGTAACGCTCGACCTCGGCGTCGAGCGCGTCGGCGTCGACGGCCGAGTTGATGAGGCCGATGGCGGCCGCCCGCTCGGCGTCGAAGGTGTCGCCGGTGAGGAAGAGCTCGTGGGCGGCGCGGGCGTTCAGCCTGGGGAACACGGTCAGCGAGATGATCGCGGGCACCACGCCGATGCGGACCTCGCTGAACGCGAAGGTGGCCGTCTTGACCGCGACCGCGATGTCGGTGGCGGCGATCATGCCGATGCCGCCTGCGCGTGCCGGGCCCGCGAGACGCGCGACGACCGGCTTCGGGCTGGTCCACAGCTGGTCGAGGATCTGCGGGAACTCGTTGACGCCCTGGTCGCCCGCACCCGCCCCGCGTGCTTCCTTGAGGTCCATGCCAGCGCAGAACACCGGGCCGGTGTGGGTCAGCACGATCACCCGCACGCTGTCGTCCTCGCGGGCCTTGGTCAGGCTCTCGCTCAACTCACGGCGCAGTTGCGAGGACAGCGCGTTGCGATTGTGCGGGGAGTCCAGCGTGATCGTGGCGGTACCGCCCGCCACCTCGTAGTGCACCAGTTCGTCAGCCATGACCACACCCTAAAGCTCGTGCGCGTTGCGGGCGGTTCTAACCGCCCGCAACGCTCACGAGGCAGTTAGCCGATGGTGGTGGTCGTGAAGGTCGGGCTCGGGTTCGGGAAGCACGCCGTCGGCGCCGAGATGTCGATGAACGAGCTGACCACGGCGGTGAAGGTCAGGCCGGGGTCGGTGTAGCTGGTGCCCGCGATCTTGGTCTGGATGGTGCCGGACGCACCCGCCTTCAAGGTCGCGGTGACGGTCGGCAGCTCGAAGGCCGCGCCGCCCTTGATCGGGCCGGGGAAGCTCAGCGTCGCCACGCCGTTGGCGACGCTGATCGTCGGCGGGGTGCTGCCGAGGCCGGAGCCGCCGGAGAGGGTGGCCTTCACGAAGGTCGAGTTCGCCGGGATCGGGAACTTGAACGTGAACGTCTTGACCTCCTTCAGCTTGTAGCCCGCGACCGTGGTCGGCAGCGTGTTGGGCGCCGGGTCGATGACGATGTCGAGGTTGGCGCCCGGCGCGACGGTCGCGGGTGCGGTGACGGTCGCGTCCTGGGCGAAGTTCGCCTTCTGCGGGCCGACGATCGGCGCGTTGGCCTGGCAGTCGAAGTTGACGGCGGTGGCCGCGGAAGCGGGTGTGGTGAGCGCGAGAGCGGGGATGGCCGCCAGAGCGGCCGCGGTCAGGGTTCGGCGCAGAGCTGACTTCATCGAGGCTCCAGAGGGGGAGATGGGGAGATGAAGAGGGAGATGTGGTGAGAAGCCGCGCGGCGTTTAGATAGTTACCGGCAAGTTAAGTAACCCGTCAAGGATTGACCGTTCCCATAAGCGGGGCGTAGCTCAAATGGGAAAAAGATTCACGTAATGGCGGAGCGGGTCCAGCTTTTCGGCCGAACGCTGATCACTCAGGCGACAGCGACGAGGCGCATCGCCTCGTACCGGCGCAACACTACCCGTGCTACCCGCTCATCGGGACCGAGCGGCTCGGCCACGAAGACCGCTTCGCTTGCCAGCGCGGCGATCCGGTCCGGCAGCAACCCTGGCGCGAGGAACCACGACGCCACCACGATCCGGTCCGCGCCCCTCGCGCGAACCTGGGCGATGGCGGCGGGGATGTCCGGCTGCGCGGTGCTCGCGAACGCGGGCGCCACCGGCACGCCGAGCTTGGCCTGCCAGCGGTTCGCGAGGTCGGCGACCGCCGAGTTGGCTCCCGTGTTCGACGAACCCACCGCGCTGACAACGATTCCCGCGCCGGTCAAGTCCGTTGCGGACAGTTTGTCCAGTGCGACGGCTTCGAGCAGCGGGTCGATACCCAGCACATCGGAGACGGACACGGTGAATCCCGGGCCCGCGACTTCCGAGACGAGGGCGGGCAGATCGACCCGCGCGTGGTACGCGCTGCCCAGTAGCAGCGGCACGACGATGACTTCGCGATGTCCCTCGTCGCGAAGTTCCCGGAGCACGTCGGTCACGAGCGGTGTCGACAAATCCAGAAAGGACACCCGCACGTCGAGCTCGGGCGCTTGCGCGCGCACGACCTCGACGAGCTCGCGCACGGTCGCCGCGGATCTCCGATCCCGGCTTCCGTGCGCGACCGCGACCAAGGGCACCGTCATGCGAACCGCTCGCCGACCAGTCCGGCGGCGAGGGTGTCGCCGTCCTTGGGGTCGATCACGATGAATGCGCCGGTGCGCGGGCTGAGCTTGTAGTCGTCGACCGGCAGGTTCTCGGCCAGGCGCAACGTGACCTGGCCGATGTCGTTGAGTTCCAGTACTTCCGGATCGCCCACAGTGGACAGTGTCTGCTCGTCGAAGCGGGCGTTGAGCTCCTCGACGATCGCCTTGACGGTCTTCGCGCCGTGCTTGACCCACACCTGCGCGCCCGGCTTCAGCGGCTTGCTCGACAGCCAGCACAGCGCTGCCGAGATCTCGTCGGTGACCGCGGGCTGACGGTCGGCCGAGGCGATCAGCTCACCGCGCGCGATGTCGAAATCGTCGGCCAGCAGTATGGTCACCGAGCTACCCGCGCCCGCCTCTTCGAGCGGGCCGTCCGCTGTGTCGATGCGCTCGACCGTCGTGTGAAGTCCTTGCGGGAGAACGACAACGGCGTCACCGGGGCGGACCGTGCCCGCCGCGATCTGCCCGGCGTAGCCCCGGTAGTCCGGGTACTCGGGGGTGCGCGGGCGGATCACGTACTGCACTGGGAACCGGAACGCCGCGTCGTGCGGATCCGGCGCGACCGGCACGTTCTCCAGGTGCTCCAGCAAGGTCGGCCCGGTGTACCACGGTGTCCGGTCCGACTTCGAGGCGACGTTGTCGCCCTCCAGCGCGGAAACCGGGATCGACAGCACTGTGCCGTCCTGGTATCCGAGCGACTTGGCGTGCGAGTGGAACTCGTCGGCGATCACGGCGAAGGTGGCTTCGTCGTAGTCGATCAGGTCGATCTTGTTCACCGCGAGCACCAGCTGCGGCACGCCGAGCAGCGACAGCACGGCCGCGTGGCGGCGCGTCTGCTCGATGACACCCTTGCGCGCGTCGACCAGCAGCACGGCGAGCTGCGCGGTGGACGCCCCGGTCACCGTGTTGCGCGTGTACTGCACGTGGCCCGGGGTGTCCGCGAGCACGAAACTCCGTTTGGGCGTGGCGAAATACCGGTACGCCACGTCGATGGTGATGCCCTGCTCACGCTCGGAGCGCAGGCCGTCGACCAGCAGGCTCAGGTCCGGAGTGGACAGTCCCTTGTCGACACTCGCGCGGGTGACAGCGTCGAGCTGGTCGGCGAGCACCGACTTCGTGTCGTAGAGCAGTCTGCCGACCAATGTGGACTTACCGTCGTCCACGCTGCCTGCGGTGGCCAGCCTTAACAAGCTGCTCATCAGAAGTAGCCCTCTCGCTTACGGTCTTCCATGGCTGCTTCGGACATGCGGTCGTCGGCACGCGTCGCGCCGCGTTCGGTGAGCCTGCTGGCGGACACCTCGGCGATGACCTCTTCGACGGTCACGGCCGTCGACTCGATCGCGCCGGTGCACGAGCCGTCGCCGACGGTCCGGTAGCGGACGGTCAGCTCCTTGACCTCTTCGTGCGGTTTCGGGCCGCCCCAAGGACCTTCGGCCAGCCACATGCCGTCACGCAGGTACACCTCGCGCTGGTGCGCGTAGTAGATCGACGGCAGCTCGACCTTCTCGCGGGCGATGTAGTTCCACACGTCCGCCTCGGTCCAGTTGGACAGCGGGAAGACGCGGACCTGCTCGCCGGGGCGGTGCCGTCCGTTGTAGAGGTTCCACAGTTCCGGACGCTGCCGCCGCGGCTCCCACTGGCCGAAGGCGTTGCGCAGGCTGAAGATCCGCTCCTTCGCCCGCGCGCGCTCCTCGTCACGCCGTCCGCCGCCGAACACGGCGTCGAACTTGTTCTCGGAGATGGTTTCGAGCAGGGGAGTGGTCTGCAACGGGTTGCGCAGGCCGTCCGCACGCTCTTCCAGCCTGCCGTCGTCGATCCAGTCCTGGACCTTCGCGACGACCAGGCGCAGCCCGTGCTTCTCGACGACGCGATCGCGGAACTCGATCACCTCGTCGAAGTTGTGCCCGGTGTCCACATGCAACAGCGGGAACGGCACCGGCGCCGGCCAGAAGGCCTTGATCGCCAGGTGCAGCAGGAGCGTCGAGTCCTTGCCGCCCGAGAACAGGATCACCGGGCGGTCGAACTCGCCGGCGACCTCGCGGAAGATGTGGATGGCTTCGGATTCCAGCGCGGCGAGGTTGTCCTGCGCCAGGGGGGTCTGGGGGTCTCCCCCGGAAAACACCGTGGTGGCCGGTTCGAGCGTGGTCATGGGTCCCTTTCTCAGCCGTGCAAACCGCACTCGGTCTTGGACTGGCCCGCCCACCGGCCGCTGCGCGGGTCCTGGCCCGGCTCGACCTTCGCGGTGCACGGCGCGCAGCCGATCGACAGATATCCGATGGACACCAACGGGTTCTGCAGGATCCCGTGCTCGGCGATGTAGTCGTTGAACTCGTCGTCGGTCCACGCCGCGATCGGGTTGATCTTCACCAGCCCGTTGCGGTCGTCCCAGGTGACGATCGGGGTGTTCGCGCGGGTCGGCGCGTCGACGCGGCGGACGCCGGTCACCCACGCCGAGTACTTGGCGAGCGTGTTGCGCAGCGGCACGACCTTGCGCAGGTTGCAGCACAGGCCGGGGTCGCGTTCGTGCAGCTTCGCGCCGTACTCGGCGTCCTGCTCGGCGACGCTCTGCTCGGCCTGCGCGTTGACGATGCGGATGTCCGGGTAGACCGTCGCCACCGCGTCACGGGTGCCGATGGTCTCCGCGAAGTGGTAACCGGTTTCGAGGAACAGGACATCCACATCGGACTTCACCTTGGTGGCCAGGTCGACCAGCACGGCGTCCTGCATGTTGGACGCCACGATGAAGTCGTCGCCGAAGGTTTCGGCGGTCCAGCGCAAGGCTTCTTCGGCGGTGGCGTTCGCGAGTTCCGCGGAAGCACGCTCTGCCAGCGCTTTGTAGTCAACTGTGTAATCGGCTGTGGTGGTCATCTACTCGCCTCCGGTAGGGACAGGCCGATGAACTTGACAGAGAAGACCCGTCGACAGGCCGAACAAAGCCAGCCGCCGTTTTCTTCCGGTCGCAAGTCCTCATCGCCGCAATATGGGCAGTAGAAAGGAGTCGCGCGTTCGGTCACTGCAGCGCGCTCTCGTCAGCACGCGTGACCCACTGCGCGAACCGCTCGCCTGGCTCACGTCCGGCGACGTAGGCGCGCACGACGCGTTCGACATATTCGGTCAGCTGGGCGCTGGTCACCTTGTGGCCACGCAGTTTCCGGCCGAACCCGGCGTCGAGGCCGAGCCCGCCGCCGAGGTGCACCTGGAAGCCCTCGACCTGGTTGCCGTCGTCGTCGGTGACGATCTGGCCCTTGAGCCCGATGTCCGCCGTCTGCACGCGGGCGCAGGAGTTGGGGCAGCCGTTGAGGTGCACGGTCACCGGAGTGTCTATTTCGGACTGGATGTCGATGAGACGCTTTTCCAGCTCCGCCACCAGTTTGTGTGCGCGAGCCTTGGTCTCGACGATCGCGAGCTTGCAGAACTCCAGCCCGGTGCAGGCCATGATCCCGCGCCGCCACGGCGACGGTTCCGTCTGCAGGCCCAGATCGGCGAGTTCCGACGCGAGCGCCTTGACCTCGGCTTCGGGAACGTCGAGCACGACGAGTTTCTGGTGCGGGGTGAGGCGGACCCGGTTCGAGCCCGCGCGTTCCGCGGCCTTGGCCACCGCGATCAGCGTCGCGCCGTCGACCCGCCCGGCGATCGGCGCGGCGCCGACGTAGAACTTGCCGTCGGTCTGCTGGTGCACGCCGACGTGGTCGAGCGGCTTGTCGGGGACCTCGGGCGCGGGTCCGTCGATGAGCTTGCGCTTGAGGTACTCGTCCTCGAGCACTTGGCGGAACTTTTCGGCGCCCCAGTCCTTGACGAGGAACTTGATCCGCGCGCGGGCCCGCAGCCTGCGGTAACCGTAGTCGCGGAACACGCTGATGACGCCTTCCCAGACGTCCGGCACCTCGTCGAGCGGCACCCAGGCGCCGAGCCGCTGCCCGAGCATCGGGTTGGTCGACAGCCCGCCGCCGACCCAGAGGTCGAACCCCGGCCCGTGCTCGGGGTGCACGACGCCGACGAACGCGATGTCGTGGATCTCGTGCGCGACATCGGCCTGCCCGGAGACCGCGGTCTTGAACTTGCGCGGCAGGTTGGAGTACTGAGGGTCGCCGATGTACCGGCGCTTGATCTCGTCGATGGCGGGCGTGCCGTCGATGATCTCGTCGGCCGCGATCCCCGCGACGGGCGAACCGAGGATGACGCGCGGGCTGTCGCCGCACGCCTCCATCGTGGTCATGCCCGCGTCCTCGAGCTTCTGCCAGATCGTCGGCACGTCCTCGATCTGGATCCAGTGGTACTGGATGTTCTGGCGGTCGGTGATGTCCGCGGTGTCGCGTGCGTGCGTCTGCGAGATCTCACCGAGCACCGCGAGCTGCCCGGTGGTCAGCGCGCCGCCGTCGATGCGGACGCGGAGCATGAAGTACCGGTCGTCCAGCTCCTCCGGCTCCAGCGAGGCGGTCCGGCCGCCGTCGATCCCCGGCTTGCGCTGGGTGTAGAGCCCGAACCAGCGGAACCGTCCTCGCAGGTCACCGGGGTCGATCGAGTCGAAGCCCCCGCGCGCGTAGATGTTCTCGATCCGGGCGCGCACGTTGAGCGGGTTATCGTCCTTTTTGGACCGCTCATTGGGGTTGAGCGGCTCGCGATAGCCCAAAGCCCACTGGCCTTCGCCCCGCTTCTGCTTGACACGCGGAGCGCGGCCGGTCGGGGTCGCCATGAGTGTCCTCCGGGCTTGTTCGAGGCACGACCGCACTGCGGCCGCTGCCTGGTCCGTCTTCTGGTGATGCGGTGGTGGCAGGGAGTCAGCGGTCGGCGGCACAGAGTGCGCTCGCCACGCGCCGGAGATCGACGTGGCGACGAGCCACAAGGCGGATTCCGGCGCGAGTCACCCTTGCAGCGTGCCATGTGCCCACAATGTGGTCTAGCGGTGACCGCATACTGAGATAGCAGCGTTTTACCTGGTCAGGGGCTTGGGGGTGTGTCAAGTGTGGCGGGGATCGCAGGGCGGTTCTTGCTCTTCTCGGGTCGCGTGGCACCCACGCCAGAGGCCTCGCGGTGAAGCGAGGGTGTCCCCCGTTACCCCCCCTCATACAGAAACGTTACGACAGATGGACCCACCACGCGTCGGATGGCCGCCGTTTCATATCCACAACGAAAAGCATCCACCAACCTGGCGGCGCGAGGTTCGGCTCGTCCGGGATCGTCACCCGCACGTCCCCGCGCTTGGTGACCGTGAACGGGAGATCGACCAGACGCTGCCCGCTCTCGTAGGAATGCGTCGTCGCCATCGGCCGGATCAGCTGCGCCCACCGCAGATCCCGAGCCTGCGGCGTGCGCAGGCGGTACCGCTCGCCGTACGTGATTTCCACAGGCGCGTCCTCGAGGAAAGGACGGGCGCCGCGGAAAAGATAAGGCGGATGGAAGATCTCGATTCGCAGTTCATCGTCGTCGCGGTCAGGGTTCGAACCAGCCGTGGCGACGCGGCAGTCCGGCAGTAGCAGCGCGACCGAGTGATACAGGCGGCCGACCGTCGCCGGAGCGGTAGCCGACCATTTCCCCGTCGAAGGGTCGTAGATCTCGGACTCGAAGACCGGGTCGGCCTCGAAGCCCGCTCCGCCGCCCGTGACGAACACCGTCCGGTCGGGGAGGATCACCGCGTTGGCCATCGTGCGACCGTGTTTCATGGACGCCGCCGGTACGTACGACGGTTCCGAAGCCGAGAGGTCCGCCAAATCCGCGAAGGGGGTCGCGCCCGCCTCGCCCCAGCCGCCCATGACCAGGACTTTCTGGTCCTGGGCCGGGGGCAACAGGACGCTGCAGGCTTGGTCGCGGTTGGTCGCGAGGCGCAGGCCGGGGACCGGGATCTCCGCGCCGTCGGCGGGGTCGAGTTTGTAGCCGCCGAGTTCGGTGAAGCCGAGCCCGGCACCGGTGAAGAACAACTTGCCGTCGCGGAGCTGGAAAAGGTGCGGGTACAACGGGAGGCTCGGACGTAAGAAGGGCGTCGGAGTCCACGTGCCGGTGGCCGGGTCGAAGATCTCGGGGACGTCGTTGGTCGCGTCGCCCGCTTCGTTGGTGCCGGAGACCGCGATGACCGTGCCGTCGCCCAGGGAGACGAGGGTGGGGTACCAGCGGCCGTCGGCCATGTTCGGGAGGTTCGTCCAGGCTTCGCCGTTGAACAGCGCCGACTCCGGGGCGCCTTGCCACGGATCGTCGTAGCGTTTGGTGCCGCCCGCTGCCAGCAGGTCGCCGTTGGGGAGGGTTGCCTGGCCGGCGCAGAACACGTCGTAGGAGACCGGGACTTGGGTGAACGTGCCTTCCTCGTAGTCCCAGAGGACCGATCCGTAAATGTGCGCGTCATGGCGGGGCGGGAAGTTGCCGGAGCCGGAGAAGATCAGGACCTTTCCGGTGTGCAGCAACGCGAAATGGACCGCCAGCGTGACCGAGTCGCAGGGCAGCATCTCCCAGAAGCCTGCCATCGCGGCATGGGTGAGGACGTCGTGCTCTTCGTGGGCCATGCCCGGCATCTCGTGGTGGGACATCGGCTTGCAGGAGCGGGTGCCGTCGAGGTCGGTGCAGCATTTGCCGTCGTCGTAGGGAAGTTCGATGTCGAGCGGCTCGTCGGTGACGCGCAGGCGTTGACGGGACCTGACCAGCCCGGCGAGGCCGGACATCATGTGCTCTTCCAGATGGCAGTGGACCAGGAAGTCGCCGCGGACGGTGACCTCCCGTCCGGATTGCTGGCTCTGCAGGTCCGGGAACGGGGTCGGCGCCACGGTGTCGACGGTGAAGCCTTCGACCGGGCTCAGGGGGTGGACGTCGGCCGCGCCGCCGGAGGGCAGGTTCCAGCGCGCGGCGTGCGGATGGAAGTTGTGCCACGTGTCGCCGACGTCGAGATTGAGGAGGTACCAGCGCAGCCGCCGGCCCGGCTCGGTCACGATCGTCGGGGTGTTGCCGACGTAGGTGCGGCCGTTGAGGCAGTACGAGGTTCCGCCGCCTCCGCCCGCGAAGACGACGTGGTCGTGGTGGCCGCTGTTGAACCAGGTCACCGTGCCGCCGGGAGCCACCGTCGCCGCGGCGGGGGAGAAGAAGTTGTCGCCGATCACCACGCTGGTCGCGTGTGGGGCGCCTGCCTGCACGGTGACGGTGCCGGACATCGTCACGCCGTGGATCTTGCAGTGGTACGGGAAAGACCGCGGTGTCATGCCGAAGGTGTGCGGGTAGCTCGCTCCGCCGTGCAGTGCCGGGCTTTCGAAGCCGTCCGCTGCCGCGTCGCCGGACATCTGGTGCAGGAACAGGGGAATCTCGTGGTCCGCGGGTTCGGCGGCGGGGTCGCGGACGATGAGCGCGCCGAACAGGCCGCGGTTGATCCAGCTCTGGACCATCTGGTGGTGATCGTGAAACGCCCACACGCCAACGGTTTCCTCGGTCGCGGTGAACCGGTACGTCCAGCTGCCACCCGGATGGATGTCGTCGCTGCGGGAGCCGTCCTTGGCCTGGACGCCCAGTGGCCACGCGCCGTCGGAGGCGATGCCGTACTCGAGGCCGTGGAGGTGGAGGCTGTGACACTCGTCAGGGTCGCCGTTACGGACATGGATGGCGATCTCGTCGCCGACGTCCGCGTACAGCACGCAGCCCGGCACGCGCCGGTCCCATGGCGGCTCGTTCATGTCCGCGGCGATCAGCGGTTCGGTGACGGGCTCGGTGTGGTCCGGGTCGTGGTACCGGCGGTAGACCATCGCGTCGAGCGTGCTCGCGAAGATCTCCCTTGGCGTGACGCGGCCGATCTCGTGGCCGTGGCCGCGCAGGCAGTCGCGGCCGTAGCGGCGCGAGCAGTGGAGTGGTGAAAGCGGGCTGTAGCCGGGCAGCGGCTCGATCCGCAAGTAGAAGTCATGCTGCGTCATCGCGTCCCCCTCGTACTTCGATTCTGCGCCGGGGGCCGTGTGGAGCGCAGCGGCAATTCAAAGTGCCCCAGGACACAGTTGACGACCAGCGGCGGACCGGCTAACTTCAGAGCAGAACGAACGTTCTTTCTCCTCGAATCAAAAGGCTGGATCTCATGAAGAACCTCAAGCGCGCACTGGCCGGTATCGCCGCTGTCACCGCTCTGGTCGGGACCTTCGCGGTTTCGGGGAGCGCGGCTTCGGCGGACTCGTCGAGCCAGAAGGCGAAGCCGACCGTCGTTCTGGTGCACGGCGCGTTCGCCGACGCTTCGAGCTGGACGGATGTCGCCAAGAAGCTGCAACGGCGTGGATATCAGGTGGTCGCGCCTGCCAATCCACTGCGCGGGGTCGCCTCGGACGCGGCTTACCTCAAGAGCGTTCTGCAGAGCATTGACGGGCCGATCGTGCTGGTCGGGCACTCGTACGGGGGTGTGCTCATCTCCAAGGCCGCGCAGGACGACCCTGATGTGAAGGCGCTCGTCTACATCGCGGCCTTCATTCCGGACGCCGGTGAGACCGCGGGCGAGCTGTCCAAGGGCGCCAAGCTCGGGCCGGACACCACCAACGCCGTCGCGTACCCGGGTGGGACCGACGTGTACATCAAGCCGTCCGCTTTCCGTGACGTCTTCGCCGCCGATGTTTCCGCTTCGCAGGCTGCGGCGATGGCCGCGACGCAGCGGCCGATCGACGGGTCCGCGCTGGGCACCAAGTTCGAGGGCGCAGGCGCGTGGCACACGATCCCGTCGTGGGCGCTCGTCGCGGCGCAGGACAACGCGATCCCGGCTTCGGCCGAGCGGTTCATGGCGCAGCGGGCGCACGCCAAGACTATCGAGGTCAAGGCTTCGCACGCCGTCTCGGTCTCGCGGCCGGATGTCGTCGCCGACCTCGTGCTGGACGCCGCCAAGAGCGTTCGCTAGGCGGGGGTCGTGAGCGTTGCGGGGGGGGGGGTGGAGGCCCCCCCCCCCCCAAGCGGGGGGGTATA
>NZ_JBHWEB010000137.1:21454-23069 GCF_042734395.1 Amycolatopsis sp. NPDC059657
GCGGGCCCCCCCTGGGCCGGCCCCCCCCACGGCGGGTTCGTTGGGGGGGGTGGGTGGGGGGGGGGGGGTCACCAACCCCCCCCCAACGCTCACGAGTACCTGACGGCTGGCCCGGCGCAGGGTCGCCTTGACCTGCTCGGGATCGTCGAGTTCGCCGCCCTGGAGCGCTCCGTCACGGAGCAGCACCAGTGCGGCCGCGGCGTATTCGGGGTCGGGATGACCGGCCTGGGTGACCAGGTCGAGCAGCGCGTCGTGGAACCAGGCGCGGTGTTCGGTGACCACGACCCGGACGGGGTTCTCGGGGTCGGAGTACTCGGCGGCCGCGTTGATGAAGGGGCAGCCGCGGAAACCGGCGCCGCAGGTCGAGTCGCCGACGAAGTCGAGCACCGCGAGCGCGGCGTCGCCGTTCGGCTCGGTGCGGGCGGCGCTTTCGACGCCGGCGCGGATCTGGGCGTGCTGCGCGCGCAGGTAGGCGACGACCAGGTCTTCCTTGGTGGGGAAGTGGCGGTAGAACGTGGCGCGCGTGACGCCGGCGGCCGTGACGAGTTTGTCGACGCCCACGGTGTGGATGCCTTCGCTGTAGAAGAGGCGTGATGCCGTCTCGAGCAGGCGGTCGCGGGGGCTGAGTGTCTCGGTCATGAGACCAGTGTAGAGAACGAACGTTCTATGACTTGCCTGAATCAAACCACTATGACTAAAGTGCTACAAACAGAGTGGTTCGAAGGAGACGGTTGTGCAGATCAAGGGATTCGGGCCGGGCGCGCTGGTGGACGACATCGCCGCGACCAGCCAGTGGTACCAGCGTCATCTCGGCCTCAAGGTGACGATCGAGCTCGACTGGTTCGTCAGCTTCAACCTCGGGCCGGAGCAGTTCGAGCTCAGCTTCGTGCGGCGTGGCCACGAGTCGGTGCCGGACGGCTTCCGCACGCAGGACCCGGCGGGCCTCATGTTCGGCTTCATGGTCGGAGACGCCGCCGCCGAGCAGGCGCGGCTGAAGGAAGAAGGAGTGAAGATCGTCCAGGAACTCAAGGACGAGGATTACGGCCAGCGGCACTTCTACGCGCTCGACTGCAACGGCATGTTGCTCGACATCATCGAGCTGATCCCGCCGTCGCCGGAATGGCTTGCCGCGAACGGGTTTGCCTGATCGGGTGAGTTCCGCCGCGGCAAGATCATTTCCCGGCTAGTTTCGGACCCCGATCCACAATGGACGGAGGACGGAATGCGCAGGATGCTCGTCGCCGCGGCGGTGCTCGCCTCGATGCTGATGCCGGGCGTGGCCTCGGCGGCCCCGATCTGCACGCTGGCGAAGCCCACCGCGAACGGAGTGCTGTACAAGGGCGAGGTCTACGAGTTCCGCGCCACCGGCTGCCCGGCCAGGGTCAAGGCGCACCTGGCCTGGCGGCTGGTCGTGGACATGCCGCTGAGCAAGGACATCGAGTCGAACGGGCGCGGCGAGTGGTACATGCAGTACCGCGTCGACGACTTCTCGCTGAGCATGAGCTCGGCCGTCTGGGTCACGTTCGACAACGGCGTGCGGACGAACTCGATCGACGTGTCGATCGCCGCCCGGCCATAAACCCAAGTCGTGAGTGTTGGGGGCGGGGGGGGACAG
>NZ_JBHWEB010000138.1:0-22993 GCF_042734395.1 Amycolatopsis sp. NPDC059657
TGGTATGGCCGGTTCTAACCGGCCATACCACTCACGACCCCCGCACACCTGGGGAAAGGAAAACTGTGCGCAAGTCACTGCAAGTCGCGTTGGTACTCGCCGTTTCCGGCGGGTTGCTGGCGGCTCCATCGGCTAGTTCGGCAGCCCAGCCCGATGCACCGCCTGGTGGTATCTCCGGCTCGATCACGCTGATCACCGGCGACAAAGTCGAACTCGGCCCCGGCCAGGCACCCAGAATCACCCGAGGTCCCGGCCGCGAGGCAATTCCCTTACGTATCAACAAGAACAACGACCGCTGGACCGTGCTCCCGCTCGACGCGGCCAAGCTCGTCATCGACGGCAAGCTGGACCCGCGACTGTTCGACGTCACCACCCTGCTCGAATGGGGTTACGGCGACGACAAGAAACCATCGACCCCGCTGATCGTCGAGGGCGCGGTCAACGGCCTCGCCGCCACGGGCCAGCAACTGCCCAGCATCGGCGCAAGCGTGGTCGAAGCGTCCAAAAAGGACAACACGTTCTGGAAAAGCCTGACGAGTGACCAAAAGGCCGCCGGCACAGGCAAGGTCTGGGTCAACGGCACCCGCAAGCCGACGCTCGACAAGAGCACGGCCCAGATCGGCGCGCCGTCGGCGTGGCAGCACGGGCTGACCGGCAAGGGAGTCGAGGTCGCGGTGCTCGACTCCGGCATCGACCCCACGCATCCCGACGTCAAGGACAAGATCGTCGCGGTCAAGAACTTCGTCGGCGGGCCGGATGACGACCGGGTCGGCCATGGCACGCACGTGGCGTCGATCATCGGCGGCACCGGCAAGGCCTCCGACGGCAAGTACAAGGGCGTCGCGCCGGACGTCTCGCTGTCGTCGGGGAAGGTCTGCGTCAACTACGGCTGTTCCGAAGCCGCGATCATCGCCGGGCTGGAATGGGCGGCCACCGAACGCAAGGCGCCCGTGGTCAACCTCAGCGTCGGCGGGCCGGACGCCACCGGGATCGATCCGACGGAGGCCGCGATCAACCGGCTTTCCGCGCAGTACGGCACCTTGTTCGTGGTGGCGGCGGGCAACAGCGGCGGCGCCGGACGGTCCACTGTGGAATCACCGGCCTCCGCGACCGCGGCGCTGGCCGTCGGCGCGGTGGACAGGACCGACGCGACCGCGGACTTCTCCAGCCGCGGCCCCCGGGTCGGCGACTCCGGTCTCAAGCCCGACGTCTCCGCACCCGGCGTCGAGATCATGGCAGCTCAGGGTGCCTACTCGCCGCCGTGGAACCCGCCTGGCCCGTACGTCGCCTACTCGGGCACGTCGATGGCGGCACCGCATGTCGCGGGCGCGGCGGCGATCCTCCGCCAGCAACATCCGGACTGGACCGGTGAACGCCTCAAGGCCGCGCTGATGAACACCGCCAAGCCCGGCGACGACGTCTACGCGCAGGGCGCCGGCCGAGTGGACGTCGCGAAGGCGACGACCACCACGCTCGCCGCGAGCCCCGCGAGTGTCGATTTCGGCCGCGCGCAGTGGCCGCACACCGATGACGAGGTGCTCACCAAGCCGGTGACCTACCGCAATGACGGCGACAATCCCGTCGAGCTGACCCTCTCGCCGCTCACGGGCCCGTTCCGGCTGAGCGCGGCGAAGGTGACCGTGCCCGCGCACGGCACCGCCGAGGTGACCGTCAGCGCCGACACCCGGCCTGGCGAGGTCGCGATCGGCACGCATGGAGCCAGGCTCATCGCCACCGCGGACGGTGTCGCGCTCAGCACCCCGATCGGCGTCGAGAAGGAGGACGAACGCTACGAGGTGAAGCTGAACCACATCAGCCGTGACGGCACCGGCAACGCCGAGCACATCACCTACGTCGACCGCCTCGGCGCCTGTGCCGACACGGCGTGCGGTGAAGCCGCGCGCGGCTTCACCGGTACCGACGCCGTCCGGGTGCCGCCCGGTCAGTACACGGTGACCGAGTTCAGCATCGCCAAGCCCGGCGCCGTCCCCGACGTGCTTTACCGCTCGCTCGTCGAGGTCAAGGGCAACACGGTCGTGCCGCTCGACGCGCGGCTGGCCCAGCCGGTGACGGTCTCCGCGCCCCATCCGACGGCCAAGCTGGTGAGCTCCGAGATCTTCGTCGTCAGGGACTTCCTGCGGCCGGGCGCCTCCGGCGGGGTCGGGCTCACCGGCGACGCCGACCACGTCTACCGGATGGCCGACCTCAACGGCCCGCGCCCGCCTGCCGAGCAGGTGTACGCGCAGGCCTACGCCCGGTTCGCCGAACCGGGACCGCGTGGCGACTTCGCCGACAGCCCGTACGAGTACAACGTGGTCACCAGTCAGCGGGGCCGTGGCTTCACCGGGCTCGATTTCCGGCCGAAGCAGGCGGAATTCGCGAGCGTGCGCACCGAGGTGGCCAAGTTCCACCCCGAGGCGGCCTCGCACCACCTGGTGCCGGTGCCCGAGACGGACATCGCACCGAAGTGGTTCCTGCGTTTCCCCAACACCCAATCCCCCACCCCCGCCTACACCACGCTGCCGGGGCGGCGCACGGCCTATTTCCTGGCCGCGGGAACCGGCTGGGGCGCTTACTCCCAGGAATCCAAGCCGGATGGGACTTTCGTGCACGGCTCGGGTTCGGACGCGAAGCACTACCAAGCGGGGCGGGACTACCAGGAGAACTGGGACAAGGGTGTCTTCGGACCGCGATTCCGGGGTGTCCCTTTCGAGCGGCCGCCATTCCATCAAGGTGTGCAACGCACCGGTGACCGGCTGACAATGGGCATCGACATGGTCACCGACAACGACCCGGCGCACTGGGGCAATCTGATCGAACAGGATCGCGGTTCGGCGCGGCTGCTGCGCGATGGCGAACTCGTCGCCGAGTGGGCGGACAGTGCGGCGATCGGCGTGGCGGCCGACCTTCCGGCGGCGGAGGCGTCCTACCGGCTCGAACGCACGGTGAAATACCCGGAGTCGCCGGTCTCGTCCGAGGTGAGCGTGGCGTGGACATTCCGTTCCAGCCATACGGACAAGTCGGTTCCGGCGCCGGCGATGGTGGTCGGCTACACCCCCGAACTCGACGGCACCAACCACGCCAGGCCCGGTGGCTTCGCCATCCCGGTGACGGTGCAGCGGCAGCCGGGCGCGGCGGCGTCGCCGGTGAAGTCGCTGCGGGTCCAGGTGTCCTACGACGAAGGCCGCACCTGGAAGCCGACGGTGGCCTTCCCAGCCGGTGACCGCTGGCTGGCACTCGCGGACAACCCCGCGGGCGGCTCGGTGTCACTGCGCACCACCGCCGTCGACGCGGCGGGCAACAAGGTCGAGCAGACCACGATCAAGGCATACCTGGTCCGCTGAGAACACGAATGACACCAAGTCAAACGTGGGGTCGTGAGTGGTACGGCCGGTTCTAACCGGCGAAAACACTCACGACCCTCACGCCAGGCCTGCGCCGGGAGTCCGTGGCGACGCTTGCGGACGAGGGGTTCCCCTGCTGCATCGAGCGGAGCGGGGGAACCCCTCGTTCAGCGTGGGCGAGTGGTAACTCTGCTCCGTTAGATGCAGCAGAGTTACCACTCGCGGACCCCGCCAGAGCCCCCATCGCGAAGCGAGGGTGCCCCCGAGTGCGTACTACGCACCCAAAGGCCCCCTCACTTCACACCCACCCGAGGCTTGAGGGCACCTCGCCGGACTTGGTGAGGGAGGCCCTCACAAGCCAACGCCGAACACGCCATCTTTGGTTTTCCGCGCGCTAAGCCGCCATTACGTGCTCGGACAATGCAATTGCAAGCGGCCGTTCGAGTGAACGAAATACGGAATTGCAACAACCTGACAATGCCGTCCCCAAAAAATCATGACTGGGGTACGGTCACAGCTCGTCGCGAACGAACACTGTGGGCATTGAGGGGTGGAAGATCATTTCGTCGTTCCGATCGCTCGCCGCCGCGCATTTCCGCCGAACGGAGGGTCGGCTTACGCTCATTGTCGTAGCGGTGGTGTTTTCGTCATTCCTCGCCGGGCTCGCCGGGGTGATGAGCGTCGGTAACCGGGCGGATCGGCTCGACGAAATCGGCGCCGAACACGCCGCGGTCAACACCGCCGCGCTCGAGGTGTACCGCGCGCTGGCCGCCGCGGACGCGACCTCGCTCAATGTCATGCTGGTCAGCGGTGACGAGGAACCCGTTCAACAGCAGGCGTTCCGAGATGACATCGCCGCCGCGACGGCCGCGCTCGAGTTCGCCACCAGGACCGCGCCGACCGGAGTCACCGCACAGAAGCTGAGCGAGCTGACGGACGCGATCCCCGTTTATGTCGGGCAGGTCGAAGCAGGCTGGGTTTACGCCAAGCAAGCCCGCCCGCTCGGCACCTCTTACCTCACCGAGGCGACCGCGTTCGTGCGCGGCACGATGCTGACCGCGGCCACCGCGGTCCGCGAAGCCGAAACGAAAGCGATCACCGAAGCGCAGGACGAGGTCGACGACTTCCCTTGGGCCGCCACGTTCGCCGGTCTGCTCGCGGTCGCGGTGCTGGTGTACTGCCAGCGGTACGTCGCCAGGCGCACGCGCCGCCGGTTCAACATCGGGATGGTGGCGGCGACCGTGCTCACCGTCGCCGCCTTCGGCTGGCTCGCGGTCGCGTCGACGGTGGCCGCCTCGCGCAGCGCGGACGCGCTCGACGAGACCCGGCAGCTGATCTCGCCGGTCGCCGACGCCCGTGCGCGGGGCCGCAGTGCCGACGGCGACGAGGCACGCAGCCTGATCTTCCCGCAGCTGGGCGATCACGAGCGGCTGAGCAAAGCACTCGACGACATCGGCGAGCTGATCCGCAAAGCCCAGGATTCCCCGGTGGGCCAAGGCCAGTCCGAAACGCTGTCCAGCGCACGGAGGTCGCTCACCGGCTGGCGTGACGCGCACACCTCGTTCGCGGGCAAAGACGCTGTCACCTATGGCGAAGCCGCCGCGGCGATCACGAAACCGGCTGCCAACGAGAAGCAGACTTTCGCCGCGAGCCTCGACGACGCACTCGGCAAGGTGGCCGCCACCGCGACCGACGACGTCCGGATGTCCATTAAGGACTCCCGGTCGGCACTGGCCGGGGTCGCCGGCGCGATCGTCGTGCTCATGGTGCTCGCCGCCGCGGCGACCTTCGCCGGTCTCTGGCCCCGGATCTCGGAGTACCGATGAAACGACTCGCCGCCGCGCTCGCGTTGCTCGCCGCGGGCTGCTCGGTGCCCGCCGAACCCACGCTGCCCGACCGCCCCGCGCCGCAACCGGCGCCCGCAGGCGTCGCCTTCTCCCCCGCCGCGCCGCCCGCGCAGCAGACGACGTGCACCGGCGTGCCCCAGAGCCTCAACCCGAACCGGCTGCCCAGAGGCGCCAACGGTCTTCCGTCCGGCCCCGTCTTCGACACGATCCGCGGCCGGGGTCAGCTGGTGGTCGGCGTCAGCCAGACATTGCAGCAACTCAGCTCGCGCAACCTCCGCACGGGCGAGATGGACGGGCTGGAGATCAAGTTGACCGAGCGGATCGCCGACGCGATCTTCGGGACGATCGCCCCCGGGGACCGGCCGAAGAAGATCCGCTACGTCGCCGTGCCGACCGGCAGCCGGTTCGAATCACTGGACACCAAGGAGAACCGGGCCCAGGCGGACAGCGCCAAGCGCAACGCCGTCAAGGTCGACATGGTCATCGCCGACGCCACTATGACCTGCCAGCGCGAGCAGACCTACGGGCTCCTCTACTCGTCGCCGTATCTGGTAGCCAAGCAAGGAATTCTCGTCCGCGGCCAGGTCGAACAGAAGCCGACGGACCTGACCGCCTTCGCGGGCAAGAAGGTCTGCGCCGCGGAGAACACGGTCAACATCGCCAGGATCCTCCAGTCCGCGGCGACACCGGTGTCCGTGCCGGACAGCGCCGACTGCATGGTCATGCTGCAACGCGGGCAGGTCGACGCGGTCGTCACCGACGACGTGATCTTGGCCGGTTTCGCCGCGCAGGACGGGAACTCGACCGTGCTCCCCGACTCCACCGCCCATGACGACCCGGCCGGTGTCGCCATCAGCAACGAGGCGCCGGACCTGGTCCGCCTGGTCAACGCCGTGCTGGAGCAGATGCGGGCAGACACCAGCCTCGCGAACCTGTACACCCAGTATTTCGGCAGGCTCGGCAAGACCGTGCCCCCGCCCGACTACCGCCATGAATGAGGGAGAACACGTGCGCGCACGCATCGAGGTGGGCGGTGACGATTTCGCGTCACTGCGGGAATGGCTGGCCGACGAGCCAGGCCTGCGCGGGCTGGTCACGCCCGAAAACGCCGCGATCCGGCCCGGCGAGATGGGCGGGGTCACCGACGTGCTGGTCGCGACGCTCGGCGACGGTGGCGCGGTCGCGGCACTCGCCGCCGCGCTCGGCACCTGGCTCGGCACCCGCCGATCCAAGGTGCGGCTGAAGGTCACCAACGCGGCGGGGCAGAGCGTCGAGCTCGACATCCAGTCCAAGGACGCCGAGAAAGTGGTCCGCGCGCTGCTGGAGAACCCAGACGAGAAGGCGGGATGACCGCCCGCCTGCCGGATCCGGCGCGGTCACGCGCGGTGCTGGTGGGCGTGGGTGACTACGCGGCCCTACCCGACCTCCCAGCCGTCGCCGGCAACCTCAGCGACCTCCGCACGATCCTCACCTCGCCGGAGGGCACCGGCCTGCCCGCCGCGCACTGCGCCGTGCTGGCCGACCCCGCCGACGAGTCCGAGGTCGGCGAGGCACTCGCCAAGGCCGCGGCCGAAGCCGAGGACGTGCTGTTCGTCTACTACGCGGGCCACGGCCTGATTTCGGGGCCCGCCAACGACTTGTACCTCGCGACGAGCCGCACCAAGGAGAACACGGTGAGCACGTCGGCGCTGCCGTGCGCCGAACTGCGCGAGTCGATCCGCACCAGCAGGGCGCGGGCCAGGGTGCTGGTGATCGACTGCTGTTTCAGCGGCCGCGCGATCGGCCAGACCATGGCGGGCAGCGGCGAGGTGGTGTTCGCCGAGGTCGACGTCGAAGGCGCGTACATACTGACGTCCACCGCGCCGTCGCAGACCGCGCTGGCCCCGGCGGGCGCGAAGCACACGCTGTTCACCGGCGCGCTGCTGACCGCGCTGCGCGAGGGCGTGCCCGGCGCTGGCCCGCTGCTGACCATCGGGGTGCTCGCGAACTGGCTTCGTGCCGAGATGACCCGGCTGTCCGGGCCGTCCCCGCGTAATCGGGACGACGGCAACGTGTCCGATCTCGCGCTCGCGCCCAACCACGCGCCGCGGGTGCACGCCGTGCGCGCGCTGCGCGACCGTGTCGGACAGCGCCTGACCGAGCTGGCCGCCACCGAAGCCGACGTCGAGCGCACCCGCGCGACGGTGCGGAGCAAGATCGCCAACGCCGGTCTGCCTGGCCTGCCGTCGCTGCCGGGATTCGGCGCCGTCGACGGGCTCATCCGGGCCGGTCGCTGGGCTCAAGCGGCGGACGAGCTGACCGCGGTGGACGAGGCCCTCGCCGCGCACGAGGCGAAGCTGGAGCACGAGCGTGCCCGCGCGGCCGGGCTGGTCGACCGGCGCGACGAACTGCGCGGCAAGCTCGACGGCTACACCGCGATGGCGGCCCGCCTCGGGTTCGCCGAGGACGAAGACCTGTCCGCACTGCGCGAAACGGCATGGGACCTGCTGTGGAGCAGGCCGTGCGACCTGGGCGCGGCCACCGTCGCGACCACCGCCTATGTGGCCGCCGTCCAGGCGAGGCGAGGGAAAGAGCGATGACCGACTGCGTGCGCCCCGGCTGCGACGGCGAATACCTGAGCGACGATTCGTGCGACACCTGCGGGTTCGACAAGCCCAGCGCGCCGGTCACGCCGGAGCTGCCCGCCGTGTCGTCGCGCCGCAGCACGACCGGCGCCAAGGCACGGCTTCGCGGCAGTCTCATCGAGCAGGTCGAGCTGCCGCCGTTCACCCCGCGTGACCCGGCGACGGCCGTGCTCGCCGACCCGGAAGTGCCTTATCGGCGCCGGGTCTGCCACCTGTGCCGCCAGCCCGTCGGCCAGCCACGAGGTGAGAAACCGGGGCTGACCGAAGGTTTCTGCCCGCGCGACCGGACGCCGTTCTCGTTCCGGCCGTCGCTGGACGCGGGTCAGCATGTCGACAAGTACGAGATACTCGGCTGCCTCGCGTATGGCGGCTACGGCTGGATTTACCTTGCCAGGGACCGGAATCTGGGCGACGGCAGGGCCGAGCGCTGGGTCGTCCTCAAAGGACTGATCGACACCGGCGACCCGGACGCGGTCGCGGCGGCGGTCGCCGAGCAGCGGTACCTGGTCGAGGTCGACCACCCGAACATCGTGAAGATCCACGACTTCGTCCGGCACACCGATCCGCACACCGGCGCCACCGCGGGCTACATCGTGATGGAGTACCTCGGCGGCCGGACACTGCGCGACGTGCTGCAGCGGCACCGGGTCGACGGCGACCCCGCGCCGCTGCCGGTGCGCGTGGTGCTCAAGTACGCCGACGAGATACTCGGCGCGCTCGGCTACCTGCATCGGCGCGGGCTGCGGTTCTGCGATCTCAAGCCGGACAACGTGATGCAGGTCGATCAGCGCGCCAAGCTGATCGACCTCGGCGCGATGCTGCACGAGGACGACACCGGCGCGGTGTTCGGCACCGAGGGCTACCAGGCGCCGGAGATCGACGATCCGCGTCACCCGCGCCGTCCCTGCCCGGACACCGACCTCTACACACTCGGGCGGACGATGGCGGTGCTCGGTTTCCCGTTCGCCGGGTTCACCGAGAAGTACAAGCACAGCATTCCGGCGCTCGGCCAGATCGCCTGGCTGGAGCGCCAGGAATCCTTCCACCGCTTGCTGATCAGGGCCGCGCATCCCGAACCGGCTCGGCGGTTCGGCGCCGCGGAGGACTTCCGCGACCAGGTCGCCGGTGTGCTGGCCGAGGTGCTCGCCAAGGAGAACGACGAGCCGGGCATCGTGGTGTCGACGCTGTTCACCCGTGAGGCGCGGGCGTTCGGCACCGGGAACGCGGTGAGCTGGCAGGACGTGCCGTCGTGCCTGCCCAGCCCGCTGGTGGATCCGGACGACGCCGAGGCGGCGTTCCTGATGACACTCGGCGGCGTCGACCGGCACCAGCTGGTCAAGACCCTGGTGGAAGCCAGGGATCGCAGCCCGGAAGTGCTGCTGCGGCTGGCGGGCGCGCGGATCGCGGTCGGCGAGCTGACCGAGGCGAAGGCCGACCTCGCCGACTTCGACAAGGCCATGCCGTGCGACTGGCGGACCGAGTGGTACCACGGGGTCGCCGCCTTCGCGGGCGATGCTCGAGAGGAGGCCGTGACGCGGTTCGACGCCGTCTACTCGGCGCTGCCCGGCGAACTCGCGCCGAAACTCGCTCTGGCGGCCGCCCATGAATGGCTTGAGGACCACACTCGCGCCGAGGAGCTCTACGCCCGCGTCTGGCATACCGACGATTCCTATGTCAGCGCCGCTTTCGGGCTGGCACGCATGCTGGCGATCCGGGGCAGGATCAGCGAAGCCGTCTCCGCGCTCGACGCGGTGCCGGAGAACTCGACGCATCACGTGCCCGCTCGGATCGGCGCCATCCGGCTGCTGATCGGGGACACGCGTCATGCCGACGCGGTGACCCGGTTGCGTGAGCTGACACTCGACGCCCGTCAGCTCACCGAACTCGAGATCGAGGTACTGACCGCGCGGCTCGACAGCCAGGAGTCCGACGACGACCTGCGCCGCGAACTGGAGCAGGCGTACCGGAAGCTCGCCAAGCTCACCACCGACCGCGCCACCCGGTCGCGGCTGGTCGACCGGGCCAACGAGGTCCGCCCGAAAACACTGGTGTAACCGATGATCCACTGTCCCCATTGCGCGGCGCCCGCCCAGCCGGACTGGCAGTTCTGCGAGGAGTGCGGCAAACAGCTCGGCGAGCTCATCGCCGCCGAGCCCACCATGCGGTTCTCACCAGGCGACGAAGGCGTGCTCGATCTCGGCGCGGTCGCCGGTGTCACCGACATCGGCCTCAGACGTCCCCGCAACGAGGACGCCGTGGCGGTCGGCACCCAGGGTCCCGTGCTCGCGGCGGTGATCTGCGACGGCGTCGCCACGTCCGCGCACTCCGAGACGGCGGCCGGACTGGGCGTCTCCGAAGGACTGCGCGCGCTGCTCGACGCCTGCGCGAAAGGTGAGCCGCCGGGCAGCGCGACCGCCACCGGGCTGATCGCCGCGGCGTCGGCCGTCGCCGCGCTGGGCACACCTGGTGACCGCAATCCTCCTTGCTGCACTTACGTTTCCGCGCTCTTTCACGAAGGCTCGGTGGTGATCGGCTGGGTCGGCGACAGCCCCGCCTACTGGATCGGCCCGGCAGGCGCGCATCGGCTGACCGTCGACGACTCCGCGGCAGGCAGGCTCATCGCCGAGGGCGTCTCCCCCGACGATCCCCGCTTCGCCACGCCGATGGCGCACGCGCTGGAACGCTGGCTCGGCGCCGACGCCGGTCCCGTGACACCCAAGGTGCACCGCTTCGTCCCCGACTCCTCCGGCCTGGTCGTGATCTGCAGCGACGGGCTTTCGCAGTACCTCGACGCCAAGGTGGTCGCGCCGGTCGATCACCTGAGCACCCCGTCGACGGCCGTGCGGCTCCTGCTCGGCCGCGCGCTCGGCGCGGGCGGCGGGGACAACATCAGCGTGGCCGCGCTCGCCTGTCCCGCTACCGAGGAGGACGCCTGACATGCCGCTGGATTTCCAGATCCAGGTCGACCAGAACGAGTACCTGCCCGCCGACGGCACCCTGATGGACGCGGTCATCTCGGTGACCGCCTCCGGCGACGGGCTCGCGGCGCCCGCCGCCGACCTCACGGTGGCGCAGGTGATCATGATCGACTGCTCCGGTTCGATGGAGGGCGCCAAGCTCGTCGAGGCGAAACGCGCGGTCAAGGTCGCGATCAACGAGCTGCGCAACGGCGTGAAGTTCGCGATCGTCGCCGGCAGCAGCGGCGCCCGTCTGGTCTACCCGCTCGAGGGGCAGCTGGCGGTGGCTTCCGGGCAGACCCGCCAGGTGGCGGCCAAGGCCGTCGGCAGGCTCCGGGTCGAGGGCGGCACCGCGATCGGGTCATGGCTGGAAGCGGCCTCGCGCCTGCTCTCGGGCAGTGACGCCAAGGTCAAGCACGGGCTGTTGCTCACCGACGGCCAGAACGAGCACGAGTCCGACCGCGAGTTCGCCCAGACCCTGCGCGCCTGCGAAGGCGGGTTCGTCTGCGACAGCCGCGGCGTCGGCACCGGCTGGTCCGCCACCACCCTCGACCAGATCGCGACCGCGCTGCTCGGCTCCGCGAAGGGCCTGCTCGACCCGGCCGAACTCGCCGCCGACTTCCGCGAGATCAACGAAACCCTGATGGGCCGCGCCACCGCCGACGTCGGCCTGCGCCTCTGGACCCCCGCGCACGCCCGCGTCCGCTTCCTCAAGCAGGTCTTCCCGCGCATCTCCGACCTCACCGGCCGCGGCGTCGAGATCAGCCCCCGCGTCCAGGAATACCCGACCGGCCACTGGGGCGCCGAAACCCGCGACTACCACCTCTCCATGGAAGTCCAGCCCGGCGCGGTCGGCGAAGGCATGGTCGCCGCGCGGATCCGCATGGTCGCCGGAGCGCAGGAGTCGGAGGAACATCGCGTCCGTGCGAAGTGGACGGAAGATCTCAAGCTGTCGACCAGGATCAGCCCCCAAGTCGCCCATTTCACCGGCCAAGCCGACATCGCGGAACTGGTCGAAGACGGCCTCACGGCGAAAGCGGCGGGCGACAACGCCCGCGCCACCGCCAAACTCCAGAAGGCCCGCGAAATCGCGGTCGAAACGGGCAACACCCACGTCGTCAAACGACTCGACAACATCAGCGGAGCCAAGAACGTCAAGGCCGACATGGCACACGCCATGGGCGAGATGCTCAAACTCGACACCAAGCGAACGCACCGCAAGGAGGCGACCGGCGATGCCGATCTGCCCTAAAGGCCACCAGTCGAGCGACCCCGTCGACTGCGAGATCTGCGGCGGCTCGATGACCGGCGCCACCCCGGCCCCGCCCGCCGTCGCGGAGCCAGAGTGGGACTGCCCGAACGGCCACCCCGGCCAGATCGGCCGCTTCTGCGAGGTCGACGGCTACGACTCCCAGCTGCCCCCGGACGCCCCCGACCAGGTCCGCGCGGTGGCGCCCCGCCGCTGGACCGCCACGGTCGGCGCCGACCGCGAGTTCTACGAACTCACCTGCGCCGATGACGACGAACTCACCTTCCCCACGCAGCTGGTGCCGCGCCGGTTCACCTTGCGCGGCGCGGCTTTGCTGATCGGCCGCAAGGACCCGGACCTCGGCATCCATCCGGAGATCGACCTCACCGGCCCGCCAGAGGACCGTGCGGTCGGCCGCGAGCACGCGGCACTGGTCGCGCAGGACGACGGCGGCTGGGCCGTGGTCGACCGCGGCTCGGCCAACGGCACCCATGTGAACGACCGAACCCGCCCGATCCCCGCCAAAAAACCGGTGCCTTTACGCGACGGGGACCAGGTCTTCGTCGGGGCTTGGACGGTCATCACGATCAAGGCCGAATGACTCGTGAGCGTTGCGGGCGGTTCTATTGAGGGGAAGGGCAAATGTGGCGTGCTCCGGGCGGGCCGGCGGGGTCTTCGCTTCGGGAGGCTTGGGTCGTGAGTGTTTAGACCGGTTAGAACCGGCCATACCACTCACGACCGCTTGCCAGAGCCTCATCGCGAAGCGAGGGTGCCCCCGAATGCGTACTACGCACCCAACGGCCCCCTCACTTCACACCGAGCACGCCACCTTTGGCTTCCCGCCCAATAACCGCCCGCAACGCGCACGACCTAGCCCAGGGTGCCCAGGTCGATGGCCTCGTTGGCCAGCGTGAACCCGTCTCGCGGAACGCCCTTCGGCGAGGTCAGCCAAGCTCCCCGAGCCCGAGGTTTCGCCTTCGTGTCCCCGCTCAGCAGCAGCGACACATAGCACCCGTAGTCAATGGCGAACCCGTCGTAGAGCGTCCCCGGATGCTTGCTGTCCGACAGCCCCCGCTTCAGCACATGCAACAGCCGGGCGTCGTAGAGCTCCTCGATCATCGTGTGCCGCGCGCCCCCGATCTGATCGAGCAGGAACGTCCGCGACCGCCGCTTCCCGACCACCTCGTCGACCAGCTTCCGCAGCAGCCGGTGCGCGGGCTCGTTTCCGCTGATCGCCGTCTGCTTGTCCCGCAAGTACCAATCACGCGCGGCCAGCCGGACCTCCCGCACGCTGATCGGCTCGTCATGCGCGTGCTGAGCCGCCAGCGCCGCGATATTGATCGCGTCACGCGGCACCCCTTCCGCGGCACGGACCAGCTCTGAGAAGGCGATGCCGCGAAACGTCTCCGCCACGTAGCACTCAGGATCCGGCGGCGGATCCGGGACCATCGTCGCCAGCCGCGAACCGGCGTGATTGTGGAACAGCTGCGCGAAGAACTCCTGCGCGCGCGTCCGCGAGCTGTCGAAGATCATGATGTCGTCGAGGCTGACCGCGGACGCGGCGTCCGCGCCGACCTCGATGCCGATGTGATCACCGCTGGGCGACGGGACGCGAAAGCGGGAGCGGCGTTCGATCGCGGCGATCTTGACCGTGATGCCTGCCGTCGGCAGCACACTCCGGCGCAGCAGGTCGGCGAGCAACGGCTGCAGGTCCAGCGGAATGCTGCTCCACTCGTCCAGCAGCAGCCACAACCTGCTGGACCCGAGCGACCGCGTGATCGCCCGCAACGCCCGGCTCAGCGGGCCGAACACGACGTGGTGTTCCTCGGTCCCGCTGCGGCGGAGCCTGCTTTCCTGCGTCGCGGTCCGTTTGGACCCGAGTGACACCTTCACAGAGGACGGGCCGACCTCGACACCATTCGACATCTCGCCGCCCGCGCCCACCCTGGTTTCGTGCTCCACCTGACCGACCACGCGGACCGCGGTCGCCGAGTCCGCCAGCGCGTCGAGTGCGTGCAGCAGGCCTTCGGCATCGGCGACCTCGGTTTCGACGGCCGCCGCGAGCAGCTCCTCGTGGATGGCTTCGAGGGTGTCGACCAGCAGATGCGTGCCTCGGATGGCCGCGTCGATCGTGCTGTCGGCGTAGAGGCCGCCCGCGGTGCCGATGGTGCGCAGGTCGAGGTAGACCGCCACATCGCCGGTGCGGTCTACCAGGTCAGCCAGGTACAGCAGCGCGTGCGTCTTTCCCGCGCCGCGGCGGCCGTAGAGGATCTGGTGATCGGTCGAATGCAGCATCGCCGCGAACGAGCCCGCCGCCACGAAGGTGTTGGTCAGCGTGGCCCGATCGGTGCTTTCCGCGCGCCGCGGAATGCGCATGAGCGCCTGGTTCAGATGCTGTTGCCTGCGGACCAGTCCCATTCAGCCAAGCCTGCCTCCTCCGATGGGCGGCAGGCATCCGCCATTAGCGCCTTTTACCGCATTCCCCACGGTGCGGACGGCCCATTCGGCGTAACCGGGCCGACGGAAATGTCAGGTCGGTCGCCTTTTCGATGCACGATCGCCTCCTCTCCCCTGCCCAGCTCGATCTGGATGTCACCATTCGCGAGCGCGCGCCAGCGTTTCGGGCGGCCCCATTGGTCTCGCACCGCGAGTTCACCGGGGATACCCGGCCGCAGCACACAGGGCGCACCGGCCTCACTCCGCACTTTGACCCATTTCGTCACGCCGGCCTCGCGCGACGCACTGAGGAGAAAAGCACCCTGAGTGCGGAAATCACGCAGCGAGATATCGCGCCAAGTCGCCGGAATGGCCGGGAACAGCCGCACCATGCCACCCCAGCTCTGGCACAGCATGTCGTGCACCGACTGCGAAGCCGAAAGCGGGGTTTCGATGACCGGGCCGGACTCCTTGTACATGGTGTTCGGCTGGATGAACCGCCGCATCAGCTCGCCGAGATAGAAGTCAGCCTTGTCGCCGCGCAGCATCTGCGCGGAAATCGACGCGGCGCCGGTGAAGGTGTAACCCTGCAACGCGCCTTCGAAACCGACCCAATGGTTGAGCGATTTCTCGATCAACTCGCGGAATTCCGGACGTTCCCAGGTGATCTCGTACAGCGGATACACCTGCAGCAGATGCGAGTAATGCCGGTGCGACTTCGCGAACGGCACGTTCGCGCCGATCATGTAGCCATTGGCGTCGACCGGATAGTCGACGAGACCGGTCAGCACTTCCTGCCAGCGCCCGGCCAGCGGGTCGTCGATCCGCAGTTCCCGCACGGATTCGAGCAGCGTGCGGCAACCCCAGCGGATGAGCGAGAGGTCGTAGTTGCAGTCGGCCGCGTTGACGCCGTACTCCGGCGAGAACGTCGGCGGCAGGTGCAGCTTGCCGTCCGCGCCTGGCTTGAGGAAGTGCAGGTAGTAGTTGATCGCCCGGCGCAGCAGCGGGAACAGCGTGTCCCGCAACAGTTTCCGGTCCATGGTGTGCCGATAGGACAGCCAGACGTTGTGCAGCGCCCATGTCAGGTTGCCGACCTCCGGCGTCGGCGGGTCCTGGCCGGGGATGCCGACGGCGTACCCGGCCGTGCCTGTGCCGCCGCCGTTGAGCAGCGTCATGTCGGTGGTGCGCGGAATGCCGGCGGAGTCCGCGCGATACGGCTCGGCGACCTGGTCGACGACGTTGTGCCGGAACTTGTCGAGCGCGTAACTCACCGCGTCCAGTTCGAGGTGGTTCGAGCCGTGGATGAGCCAGTACTCGAGCTGGACGTTGAGGTTCCACCAGGTCGCGGGCCACGGCGTCGGCTCGAGCCACGGCCCGCAGGTCGCCATGACCGGCGCTTCCTTGCGCGCGGCGGACGCGAACTTGTACAGCTGGATCCAGTAGAAGCTCTGCAGCCGGGTGTCCGGAATGGACAGAAAGCTCCGCCGGTAGAAATCATGCCACCAGCGCCGATGTCCCAGCGCGAACAAGGCCAGCGGCGACACGCACCGCACCATCCGCAGCGCTTCGCGTGCGGCCGTCCTCTGCGGATGCGACCACGCGACCGCGGTGTAAAGCGTCCGCCTGGTACCGAAAGTCGTCTCACGCCACGCCGTGACGTGCTCACCACCCGCCAGCAGGCTCTGCACACTCAGCGTGGCGTCGCCACTCGCCTGCAGCACCGCCGGCGGATTCGGGAGGTACCCGGCGGGCGGCGGCTTGCCGAACTTCGGGTCGGTGCGCGGGCTCACCGCGTCACCGGGATGGAAGACCCACTTGAAGCCGCGCTCTCCCTCGGTCGGCTGTACCTCGATGGCGAGCACCGAGTCTCCACTGTGGACGATCGCACGCAGTGCGAGGCTGCCCGCCGCGGTGGTGATCGTGCCTTTCAGCTCGGCGTTCCACAGGTCCATCCGCCAGTCGATCGCGGTGATCGCGCCGACCGGTTCCAGCGTGAAGTATCCGATCGGCAGCCTGGCCAGCCCGAACAGCGACCCGAACTCCGGCCGGTGATCCTGCACCTGGCTGTGCTGCACGTTGAACCGGATCGCGTTCTTGCCTGGCTCTCGGTAGATGCCGGAGCCGAGGAACCCGTTGCCGAGGTACGGGCCCTCGTACCAGGTGGTCGGCATCTTCGTCCACAGCATGTCCGCGGCGCCAAGGAACTTCGCCCAGTCGACACCGTCGTACGTGCTCTCGGCGGCCGACGCCGTCGTGGTGCCCAGCGCGCCCACGGCCAGCCCTGCCAGCGCGCCGCCGAGCACGGTCCTGCGATTGAGATCGACCATCGAAACTCCTAAGCGGGAAGCCCCCAGGCGGGCGCGGATTCGAGGGCCGCGACATCACGCGGCTTGAGGTCCGGCCTGGCACCAGGCCGGTTGACGATCACGGACTTGCCCGCCGCGAGCGGCACGGAGATCGTGTGCGGCCCCTCGGCGCGATACGGCAGCTGACGGCCCCACTCGTCGCGGACCTCGATGGCGCCGGTGATCCCGTGATCGAGCTTGAGCGGTTCACCGGCCTCGCTGTGCACCCGCACCCACTCGGTCTTCCCGTCGCGGCGCGACGCGTCGACCAGGAAAGCGCCTTCCGTGCGCAGCTGGGAAATCGACGCTTCCGCCCACTTGGCCGACACCGACGGGAACACCTTGAGCACGCCGGCCGCGCCCTGCACCATCATGTCCACAAGGGACTGGGCGGCGGTGATCGGGCTCTCGATGGCGAAGTTCGAGCCCTCGCGGTACATCGTGTTCGGCGTGAGCTGCGTGTCGTGCACGATGTTGCGGTCGAGGAAGAACCGCAGGAACGCCAGCGCGTCCTCCGGCGCGTCCATGATCGAGCTCATCGACGACGCGGCCGCGAAGCTGTAGCCGTGCCAGTTCACCCGCTGGCTCTGCCAATGCGTGAACGTGCGGATCATGATGTCCCGGTCCTCGGGACGATCCCAGAGCTTCTCGCGAAGCGGGTGCAGCCACAGCAGGTGCGAGAAGTGCCGGTGTGATTCGGCGAGCGGGACACCGTCGCCGATCAGCACCCCGTCAGGCTGGGTTTGGTGGTACGGAACCAGTTTCGCGAGGATTTCCCGCCAAGCCGGGATACGCGGATCGTCGATGCGCAGCGTGGCCGCGGACTCGATGAGCGTGCGCGCGGCCCAGCGGATCAGCGAAAGGTCGTAGGTGCAGTCGGCCGCGTCCGCGTACTCGGGCGAACGGGTCATCGGCAGGTGCAGGTACCCGTCATCGCCCATGGCGAGGAAGTGGCGGTAGAAGTTGAGAGCCTTGGCGAGCGTCGGATACAGGACGTCACGCAGGATGCGCTTGTCCATGGAGTGCCGGTACGCCAGCCAGACGTTGTGCAGCCCCCAGGTGAGGTTCCCGGTGTGATCGTTCTTGGTGGTCGGCCCGGGAATCCCGACCGTGCGCGTGCCACCAGGCCGCAGTCGCCAGTCGCCGGGATGCGAAAGCGCGTAGGTATCGCCGTCGCGGTAGGCGGGCGGGACCGATTGCACGAGGTTCGCGTGATCGCGTCGGAAGGTCTCGGTGACCGCGTCGAGTTCGGCGTGGTTGGTGCTGTTGACCAGCGGATAGGTGACCTGGACGTTGAGGTTCCACCAGACGGCCGTCCAGCTGTTCCCGACCTCCGGGAACCACGGCCCCCATTCGGAGACGACGGGCGCGTTGGCCCTGGTCGCGGCCGCGATCTTGTACAACTGGATCCAGTAGAACCGCTGGATCAGCTTGTCAGGCACCGAGATGAAACTGCGCTGGTAGTAAGCGTTCCACCAGCGCCGATGATCGGCGACGAGTACTTCGGGCCGAGTCGCCAGCGTCTGCCGGACCTTCTGCACCGCATCGCCGGTCGAGGTCGCCTTCGGGAAGCTGTACGCCACCGTGGCCGCGAACAGCCGCCGCGTCCCGATTCTCGTTTCCTGCCAAGCGGTCGTGTACCCGCCACCGGCATGCAACGGCTGCTCGGCATACTTGGTCGCGCCGCTGGTACCCAGCGTGGGCTTGGGGTTCGCGGTGTACTCGGGCGGCTTGCGCACGGTGCGCGTGGTGGCCGACTCGAGCGGCTGGAACCCCCACGCCGCGGTCGCCTCCCCCGCCGACGGCTCGAGCGCGACGACCAGCACACCCGTGTCGTTGTGCACGTACGCGGAGAACGCGACGCTCCCCTGCGTGGTGGTGATCGTGCCGGCGAGCTCGGCATTCCACAGGTCAAGCGCCCAATCGACGCCTGTGACCGCGCCCGCCAGCGTCAGCGTGAGATACCCGATGGGCAGCCGCGAGAGCCCGATCCCGGCTTCCCACTGAATCCGCTGGTCCTGGACCTGGGTGTGGCTGAGCATGAACTTCAGCGTCTGCGGCTGCGGGCTCTTGTAGACCTGCACCCCGAGAAAGGCATTCGCCAGGAACGGCCCGTCCTGCCACCCCGTCGGTAAGCGCTTCCACACCAGCCGCGCGTCATCGACGACCTCGCGATGCCTGCTCACCCCCGCGAAGGCGGGCGGCGCACCCATCCCCCACAGCCCACCGAGCGCGGCGGCGCCCACAGCCACCGAGGCGCCCCGCAGGACAGCCCTCCTGGAGAGTCCGTCACCCATTGACAACCTCCGGATTCATACTACGTTTCGCTCCCGCTACGCCCCGGCGTCGAGCATGTTTCCAGACAGGGCCCCACCCCGCCACCCCCCAAAGTCCCCAAACATCAGACCTCTCCCCTCGCGCCCGGTTCCACACAAACGCCACTTATGGAACGCTCAGCGACACAAACGCCGCGCTCGTGTGGACCGCCGGCCGGGGTCAGGCGCGACGTTTGAGCGCCTGGACCCGAGGGCGGGGGCGCAGTGACGCGGCCAGGTGAGCGGCGACGAGTTCGGCCGCGACGACCACCGGTTCGGAGCGGAGCCGGGAGGGCGTGGTCTGGACGTACGGAACCCCGGCCGCGGCGTATCGGGTGTTCCGCCGCAAGGTTCTCGCGTAGCCCTCGCGGTCGAAGTGATAGTCGAACGAGTCGATCTCCCAAGCAAGGCCGACGTCATCGCACCACCCGTCCGGAGTGGCGATGTATTCGCCGCTTTCGGTGCGCAACTCGAAGTTCCACCATGGTTCCGGCAGCTTGGTCCTGCGCCACACGTTCATCGCGTCGATCTCCGCCACGGACCTGGCGCCGGCCTGCACCTTGAGCAGTACCTCGCGCGTCAATCCGGTTCCGCGGTTGCTGCCGCGGCCGAGTTCCTCGAGCAGCTCGGCAGGGCTCACTCCCGCTCGCTGCACCACTTCGCTCACCAACGCCGCGATCGGATCGCGAGCACGCAGCCTGCGGCATGCGTCGAGAACCGCCCGGGACACCGGCGACAGCGGCACATCCTCGCGGACGACCGGTTCTGGCAGCCGGTTCGTCCGCTCGATCAGCACGAACTCCGCGCTGTTGACCTGCCTTGGCTCCGGAATGAGCAGATGCACCCGATGGTCGGGCGGGGCCTTCCGCAAGCCGTGACGCCTGCATGCTTCGACTCCTGTCACGACAGACCCATCGGGCGCGTAGAGCAAGGCGGCCTCCACGAGCTGTCGCCGGGTTGGCTCCGAAGAACCGAGCAGCACGATGCCGCGAAGCAGCAACTGCCACGGCCGTCCCGGCTTGCACTGGTCATAACAAGTCTTTCTCGGTACGCCGAGTTCTACGAGCCGCTCGACCGTGATCACGCCATGACGGCTTTGGCTGTATAGGGCCTCGAAGTCGCGAGCCCACTCCCCTTTTCTCACCACCCCTTGATCGTCAGCACCCGCCGACGACGCCACCACCCCCTCCCCGAATCTGTGGATAACTCCAGCTCAAACGGTCCACTCGCACCACTTCCCCCCTCACCCTGTGGATAACTCGCTCTCTCTCGCGCGCGACCACACAAACGCCACTTATGGAACGGTGAGCGTTCCAAACGCCGCGTTCGTACCCATGACGCCTAGGGTGGGGGCGTGAGCGAGCAAGGGGCCCGGGTCTACGGGGGCCGGACGGCGGAGGATCGCCGCGCCGAGCGGCGTGAGCGGTTGCTGAGCGCGGGGCTGGAGCTTTTCGGGACCGACGGGTACGCGGCCAGTTCCATCGAGAAGCTCTGCGCGGCCGCCGCGGTGTCCACGCGCAACTTCTACGAGGAGTTCGCGAGCCGGGAGGCGTTGCTCGTCGCGCTGCACACGCGGGTGCTCGAACGAGCCGTGGCCGCCGTCGGCACGGCGTTCACCGAGGCCGAGGACGCGGATCTCGCCACGCGCATCGAGATCGCGGTGCGCGCGTACATCACCACCACCGCCAAGGATCCGCGCTGGGCGAAACTGTCCTATGTGGAGGTCATCGGGGTCAGCGAGGCGGTCGAACAGCACCGGATCACCTGGCGTGAGCGGTGGGTCGCGCTGCTGGAGGCCGAGGCCGCGCGCGCGGTCAGCCGCGGCGAGGCGCGGGACCGGAACTTCCATCTCGGCGCGGTCGCGCTCATCGGGGCGGTCAACGAACTGGTCTTCCACTGGGCGACCGGGGGCTACCGGATCCCGCTCGACGACGTGATCGCCGAGCTGGTCAGAGTCGCGACGGCGATCGTCACGCCCTAGGTTCTCCACCCGGGCTCCATCCGCGAATGGACGCGGAGAGCCGCCGATGCTGGCAAGCTGATCGGGTGTTCCTGCCGCTGATGTTCACCCGCCCGCGCGGGCACGCGTACGCCCGCTGCGCACTGGGCACGGCGGGCCTGGGCTACCTGGTCGCCGCCGGACTGGTGCCGGGCACGGACACCCCGTGGCTGGCCGTCTACGTGCTCGCCTACCTCTGCCTGATCGCGACGATCATGATCTCCTCGCAGACCGCGACCCCGCGGCTGCTGCTGGCCGCGGTCGCTGTCACCACGCTCGGCGGCGGCGCGATGGTCATCGCGGGCTCGACGCTGTTCGGCGCGCTGCTGCTGTGCGAGATGATGTTCATCGCGGGCTTCAGCATGCCGCTGACCACGAGCAGCGTGTTCTTCGCGCTGGCCGTCGGCGCCGCGCTCGGCGGCAGGCAGGACTGGGGCGGGATGATCGTGCTGTGCGCGGTCCTGCTCAGCGTCTGGCTGTCCGGCGCGTCGCGGCGGCAGTACCTCAAGCGGGTGGAGCAGGCCGAGTTGCTCGTCGCCGAGACCCGGCATTCGGCGGCGCTGGCCGAACGCGCCCGCATCGCGCGCGAGATCCACGACATCCAGGCGCACTCGCTGTCCGCGCTCTCGCTGCAGCTCGAAGCGGCGGGCGCGATGCTCCAGAACGACAGCAAGGACCTGACCAAGATCGCCGCCTGTGTCGACCGCGCCAGCAGGCTCGCCAGGGAAGGCATCATCGAGACCAGCCGTGCCGTGCAAGCGTTGCGCGAGGACGCCGTCTCGCTGCCGGACCTGCTTCCGTCCCTGGTGGACGGTCAGAACGTGCACGTGAGCATCACCGGCGACCCGCGCGAACTGCCGCCCGCGGCGGGCCTGACGCTCTACCGGACCGTCCAAGAAGCACTGACCAACGCGCGCAAGCACGCGCCGGGCTCCCCCGTCACCGTCGAACTCGGCTACACCACCAGGGAAGTGACCGCCACCGTGACCAACCCCGCGTCCGCGAGGACAGCACCGCTCACCGGAACCGGGGCGGGCTACGGCCTCACCGGCATCCGCGAACGCGCCGAACTCGTCGGCGGCACCCTCGTCGCCGGCCCGCTCGGCGACGGCTGGCAGGTCTCGGTCAAGGTGCCGTCATGACCGACGTGCGCGTGGTCGTCGCGGACGACCAGTCAGCGGTCCGCGAAGGACTCGCGCTGCTCATCGAAGTGCTGCCGGGCATCACGGTCGTCGGCCAGGCCCCGGACGGCGGCGTCGCGACCGAACTCGTCGCGTCGGAAAAGCCGGACGTGGTGCTGATGGACCTCGCGATGCCTCGCTGCGACGGCGTCACCGCCACCCGCCGCATCCGCGACGATCACCCGGAAACCCAGGTCGTGGTGCTCAGCACCTACGCCGACGAGGACTCGATCCTGCGCGCGCTCGACGCCGGCGCACTCGGCTACCTCACGAAATCCGCCACCCGCGACGAAATCGGCCGCGCCATCCACGCGGCCGCGGCGGGTCAGGCCGTACTCGACCCCGAAGTCCAGCGCCGGCTCGTCTCGGCCGCGCTGAAACTCCCCGCCCCGTCCGAAGCCGAGGCCGACGAACTCACCGCCCGCGAGCGCGACGTACTCCGCCTGCTCGCCGCCGGCCAGACCAACCGCGAGATCGCGAAGGCGCTCTTCGTCAGCGAGGCGACGGTCAAAACCCACATCAACCGCATCTACGCCAAAACGGGCAGCCGAGACCGCGCCCAAGCCATCCGCTACGCCTACACCAACGGCTACGCCACCGCTTGAGGTTGTCGTGAGTGGTTGGGGCCGGGTGTAAAGCCCCGGCCCCACACCCCCCCCCGAAGGGGGGGGAGTGAAAAAGTTAAAAGCCCGACCG
>NZ_JBHWEB010000139.1:0-22744 GCF_042734395.1 Amycolatopsis sp. NPDC059657
CGCGGCCTGTCCGAGCCTCGCGAAGTGACGGCCCCGCCGGCCTGCCCGGAGCACGCCACATTTGCCCTTCCCCTCAATAGAACCGCCCGCAACGCGCACGAGCCTTTTTCACACCCTGACGATCATCTTCCCCGTGTTGGCGCCGTCCAGCATGTCGATGAACGCCTGCGGCGCGTTCGCGATGCCGTCCACAAAGGTTTCGGTGTACTTGAGCTTGCCGGAGCGGACGAGCGGGCCGACCTCGTCGAGGAACCTCGGCCGCAGTCCGAAGTGGTCGAGCACCAGCACCCCGCGAACGGTAAGGCGTTTACCCGTGATCACCCGGTAGTTGCGCAGCCCGTCCGGCTCGGCCGAGTTGTACTGCGAAATCGCGCCGCACAACACGATCCGCCCGTGCAGGTTCATCGTCTCGATCGCGGCTTCGAGGTGATCGCCGCCGACATTGTCGAAATACAGGTCGATGCCGTCGGGCGCCGCTTGGGCCAATTGGTCCAGCACGGGTGCGTCCTTGTAGTTGAACGCGGCGTCGAAACCGAGATCCTCGACGAGATGCCGGACCTTCTCCGCCGAGCCCGCGCTCCCGATGACCCGCTTGGCGCCGCGCAGTTTCGCGAGCTGGCCGGCGACCGAGCCGACGGCGCCCGCCGCGCCCGACACGAACACCGTGTCACCTTCGGCGAAGCCGCCGACCTCGAACAGGCCCGAGTACGCGGTCAGCCCCGGCATCCCCAGCACGCCGAGATAGGTGCTCAGCGGCGCGGCGTCACCGTCCACACTGGTCGCTTCGGACGCATCGACCACCGAATGAGTACGCCATCCGGCCCAATGCTGGACGAAAGCGCCCACCTCGAACGCCGGGTCGTTTGAAACCACCACCTCGCCGACGGCACCGCCCTGGTTCATCACGACGCCGAGTTCGTACGGCTCCGCGTAACTCTTCGCCGTGCTCATCCGGCCCCGCATGTACGGATCGACGCTGAGCACGTGATTGCGCACCAGCAGCTGGCCCGCGCCCGCCATCGGGACATCTGTGTCCACAATGGAGAAATCAGACAGCGCGGGCCTGCCTGCCGGACGCGATACCAGACGGACCTCTGTCGCCACCACCGCAAAACCCCCAAATAGTTCGTGAAGCTCTCACCAGCGATAACATTCCTGTGGCGGCATGCTATTCCCGTACTCTTCGTCACCTATCATGTGCCGAATGTCGACCACCCCACCGGCTGCGGCCGAATACGGCGAAAAGATCGTCGCCGTCGAACCGGGCGGAATCGAGCAGGTCGATGCCGCCGACCGGCACGGCTCCCCCCGCCAGCTGCTGTGGACCTGGGCCTCGCCCAACCTCGAGTTCGCCACGATCTTCGTCGGCGTGCTGGCGGTTTCGGTCTTCGGGCTCACCTTCTGGCAGGCGGTGCTGGCCGTCGTGCTGGGCAACGCGCTCGGCTCGGTCACACACGCCGTGCTGTCGGCGCGCGGTCCGGACCACGGCGTGCCGCAGATGGTGCTCGGCCGGATCGCGTTCGGCTATCGCGGGAACATCCTGCCCGCGGCGCTGATGTCGGTCATGGCCGGGATCGGCTGGTTCTCGGTCAACAGCGTGAGCGGCGCGTTCGCGCTGAGCTCGCTCACCGGCTGGCCCGTGCTGAGCTGCCTGGTGCTGGTGGTCGCGCTGCAGGTGGTGATCGCGTTCTTCGGCCACAACCTGGTGCAGGCCTACGAGAAGTACGTTTTCGTGCTGCTCGCCGTCGTTTTCGCGGTGACCTCGGTCGTCATCTTCGTGAAGTCCGACCCCGGCGCTGCGGCGGGCGGTGGCGGGGTCGGTGGCTTCCTCCTCACGCTGGGTGCCGCTTTCGGTTACACGGCGGGATGGAATCCCTACGCCGCCGACTACACCCGGTACCTGCCGTCCACAGTGAACAGACGAGCTGTCGGCCTCTACGCCTCACTCGGGCTGTTCCTGTCGACGACCATCCTGATGGTCGTCGGCGCCGCGTCGGCCACGATCGGTGAAGGCGGCGAGGCGAACCCGACCACGGCGTTCACCCACCACCTGCCCGCTTTCCTCGCCGCCGCGACACTGCTCTCGGTGACACTCGGCGCGGTCGCCGCGAACGTGATCAACGTGTACTCGGGCGCACTGTCCTTCCTCGCGCTCGGTATCAAGCTGCCCTTGAACTGGCGCCGCGCCGTCGTCTCGGTCGGCTACGGCGCGATCGGCTTCGCGCTCGCCTGGGCCGGGCTCGCCGACGCCGGGCACGCCTACGAGAGCTTCCTGCTGGTCGTCGCGTACTGGGTGAGCCCGTGGCTCGCCGTGATACTCGTCGACCAATACCTGCGGCGAGGCCAAGACGTCAGCGGGCTGCTGGCGAACCCTCGCCACAGCAACCTGCCGGGGTTCATCTCGTTCGTGGCCGGACTGGTCGTGTCGATCGGCCTGTTCGCCAACCAGACGCTGTACACCGCGCCGATTCCCAAGGCGGTACCCGCCATCGGGGACATCACGTTCGTCGTCGGCTTCGTCATCTCCGGCGGGCTTTACGCGTTACTGCGGCGAACCCGGTAACCAGGACCGGGATAAAGCGGGGCTCTACTCCATAGCGGAATAAAGCCCGCTCTATCCCGTCGGCGGGCTGAGCTCGATGATCACGGCCGTGCCGATCGCGGGCACGGCCTCGTGCATCATGATCACGTCACCGACCCGCAGGTGCCGCCAGTGCTCCGGCCAGATCGGCGCCAGCCGGACCGAGGTGCTCTCGCCCGGTTCGAGTTTCGGCATGTACTCCACCCAGAGTTTCGCGATCTGCCATTCCCGCCCGCCGATGTCCCACATCGGCCGGAGCACCCCACCGGTCGGCACGGCGGTCCTCCGCCCGCCCTCCTCGGCGCCCAGCAGCAGCAGATCCGCGCGAATGGTCCCGTTCCGTGCCTCCCACGCACGCCATTCACACCACTTGCGCTCGGATACCAGCTGCCAGGTCACCGCGACCTCGCGGAGCAGGTCCCAGAACAGCGGCGGCAGCGGGTACGCGTCGCCGATCTCCTCCAGCACCCCGAACGCCAACTCCCACTCGGTGTGATGCTGATAGTCGCGCACGTCCTCGACCGTCACGCCGTTCTCGGCCCGCGCCCCGTCGGGGAGCAGCTCGATGGCCTGATCGAAGAGTGCGAGCGCGTCCATCCGGCTATCTTCGCGCACCGGCCGTTCGACGGTCGTGAACCAGCGCGACCACCGCGCCGCCCGCGAGCAGCGCCGCGCCGATCGTCAGCCCGAGCCGCAGCCCGCCGGGTCCGTCGGAAAGCACCCCGGCCAGCACCGGGCCGACGCATTGCCCCAGCGCGAAGGCCGCGGTGAGCGCCGCGATCCCGGCCGTCCAGCGGTCCGGGGGCAGCGTGGTGCGCGCGCCGGAGGTCAACGCGCTAGCCACGGTCAGGAACGTCCCTCCGAAAAGGACGGCCGAGACGAAGAACCCGCCTTGCCACAGCACGGGAAGCACCGCGCCGATCGTCAACACGGCCAACACGGCCGCGGCGCCGGCGCCGGGCCGCAGAGTACTGAGTGGACGGTTCCACACGAACGCGGAGACCGCAGCGGACAGGCCGAGCACCACCCAGAACGCGGTGATCTCGCCCGCGCTCGCGCCGAACACCGCGATGATGAACGTCATGTACGCGATGTACCCGGCGCCGAAGAAGCCGTAGCAGGTCATGAGTGTCGCAAGTGGACGGAGTGGCGCCTTGGCCGTGGTGGCCGGGAGTGTCTCCGATTCCGGCACTCGTCGCGCGATCGGGACCGCGATGAGCATCGCCAGCAAGGACAGCCCGCCGAGCACGAGCCAAGCCGCTCGCCAGCCTCCCCAGCTCAGCGCGGCGGGCACGAGCAAGCCGGACACGACGATGCCGACCCCGCCGCCCGCGAAGTAGATGCCGAGCAACAACGTCGCCCTGGCATGGGAACAGTCGCGGCCCGCCTGGGACATCAGCCCGCCGCCGACCACGAAACAGACCGCGCCGGCCACCCCGGAGATGAGCCGCAGCGTCAGCAGCACCGCGACCTGCCCGGTCGCGGCCGAAGCCAGCAGAGCGAGAGCGGTGATCGCGAGCCCGGCTGTGAAGGCGCGCCGTTCGCCGAAGCGCTGCGCGAGCTTTCCCGCGCCCAGCGCGCCGAAGAGATAGCCGAGCGCGTTGGCGGTGTTGATCGACCCCGCCGTGGCGAACGACCAGTGCAGGTCGGCCCGCATCGAAGGCAGGACGAGCGCGTACGCGAAGCGGGCGAACCCGAGTGCGACTGCCGGTCCGAGCATCAGGCCGAAGGCGGCGGCCAGCGGACGGATGACACGCGGGCTTTCGACGCGGGTCATAGCCCGGTCCTGGCCGCGATCGCCAGCTCGGCGAGCCTGCGCGCGGCCCGCACCGGCTCGACGCCTTTGGTGACGAGAACCCTGGCGAAAGCGCCGTCGAGCAGCAGCATCAGCTCGTCGGCCAGCTCCTCGCGGCCGGAGACCGCCGACTCGGCGAGCAGGCCGGTGAAGATCCCGCGCCACCAGGTCTTGTGGCGCCGCACGACCTCGAGCGCCGGCGCGTCGGCGTCCTCGACCAGTTCGACGGCCGCGTTGAGGAACGCGCAGCCGCGCAGCCCGGAGGCGAGGTTGACCTCGGCGACCCAGTCGAACACCGCGAGCACCCGGTCGATGCCGGAGCCGCCGATCTCGTCGAGGTAGGCGGTCAGCTCGCGGCGGCGCCGCTCATGCCGCCATTCGAGCGCGGCCTCGACCAGGTCGCCTTTGGACCGGAAATGCGCATACAGCGTCGGCTTCGAGACGCCCGACTCGCGGGTGATCGTGTCGACGCCGCTCGCGCCGACACCTCTGCGGTAGATCAGCTCCGCGGCCGTCGTCACCAGCAGGTCGCGCGCTTCGCCTCGGTTCGCCACGCATCCTTACTAACAGGTCTGTAAGGTTCGGCGCAAGCAAAAACGCCACCTGCCGGGCAGATGGCGTTCTTACGAAGAAGACTCAGGCAGCGGTGGTGACCGCCAGCGCGGCACGCCCGGCTTCGGTGAGCTCGGCGGGCACGCGGCCGCTCACCGTCGTGGTGTCGGCGGGCTTGATGTAGCCGGCGCGGGCGAGGTCGTGCGCGGTGATCTGGTCGCAGCAGGCGAATCCGTCGATGAACAGGTCGGGCTCGCAGCTACACGACATCTGCGCTCGGTGTGCTGCCACCGCCCTCAGCATCGCCATGGCACGGTGGGAAAGCTCGACTGCTGAACCGGACACCGGACTGAACCCTTCTCGTTCACCTAGCTACTTACAACGAGTTATCGCTCGCTGCGCCGAAAGTGTTAACGAGAATACGACGTTGTCTAGACCGAGGTGGTTCCGGCTACGTTCTGTTCCACCATGCGGGCCCATTGCCGCACGATCAGCTGGCGTCTTTTTGTGTCGTCCGTAAGGAGATTGGCCAGGCCTAGGCCCCTGGCAAGATCCAGAGTGGCCTGAACCAATTCGCGCACGCCGTCGTGGGACTCGTCGACGCCGAGCAGGTCAACGGCCACTCTGTGTGCTTCCCTGCCGACCCTGGCCTCCAGCGGGACCAGCGTGTCCCGCAGCGCCTGGTCAGTGGACCCGGCCACCCAGAGATGCAGCGCGGCCCGGAACATCGGGCCCGCGTAAAGGTTCAGCAGCACCGACACCACGGTCTCGATGCGCGCCGGTCCCTCCGGCAGATCCGCCACTTGCGAGCGAAGTTCGGTCAGCTGCACCTCGCCGACGAGCTCGACGGCCGCGACGAGAAGGTCCTCGCGGGTCGGGAAATGGTGCTGTGCCGCTCCACGGGACACCCCGGCGCGCTCGGCGATCACCGCCACCGTCGTGCCGGTCCAGCCCAGCTCGGCGATGCACTCGACGGCGGCCTCGATCAGCCGCCGCCGAGTCGTCCGGCTGCGCTCCTGCTGTGGTTCGCGAATCATTCGACCCAGAAGTCCTTCTGCAGGTCCTCTTCGCGCTCGCAGAGCCGGTACTTCGCGAAGTCGGTGACACCTTCGGCGGCGAGCACCTCGTCGTCGATGAAGAAGTTGCCGGTGACCTCGCGGCTGGGCTTCGTCAGGATCACGTGCGCGGCGTCGGCCATGATCTCCGGCGTCCGTGACCGGTCGGCCAGCTCGGCGCCGACGACGTTGCGGATGGCCGCGGTGTCGATGGTCGTGCGCGGCCACAGCGAGTTCGCCGCGATCCCGGCCTCGCGCAGCTCCGCCGAGAGGCCGACGGTCACCAGGCTCATCGAGTACTTCGCGATGCTGTACGCGAGATGCCCGGCGGTGAACCACTTCGGGTCGAGGCTGATCGGCGGCGACAGCGTCAAGATGTGCGCGTTCGCCGCCTTCCTCAGGTGCGGGATCGAAAGCTTCGACAGCAGGAACGAGCCGCGCGCGTTGATGTCCTGCATGAGGTCGTAGCGCTTCATGCTGACGCTCTCGGTCGGCGTCAGGTCGATGGCGCTCGCGTTGTTCACGACGATGTCGAGCCCGCCGAACTGCTCGACGGCCTTCGCGACCGCGGCGGCGACACCCTCGTCGTCGCGGACGTCGCCGACGATCGGCAGCGCCTGGCCGCCGGCTTCCTCGATGGCCTTGGCGGCGGTGTAGATCGTGCCTGGCAGTTTCGGATGCGGCTCGGTGGTCTTGGCGAGCAGCACGACGTTCGCGCCGTCGCGGGCCGCGCGCAGCGCGATGGCCTCGCCGATACCGCGGCTGCCGCCGGACATGATGAGCGTCTTGCCTGCGAGCGTGGTCAAAGCGATCTCCTTAGTAGGACTTCGGCAGCCCGAGGCTGTGCTGGCCGACGAAGTTGAGCACCATTTCCCGGCTGACCGGGGCGATCCGGCCGAGCCGCACCGCGCCGACGAGCGTGCCGAGCCCGTACTCGGACGCGAGGCCGTTGCCGCCGTGGGTCTGCACGGCCTGGTCGACGGCGTGGATCGCGACCTCGGCGGCCGCGTACTTGGCCATGTTCGCGGCCTCTCCCGCGTTGAAGTCGTCGCCGGAGTCGTAGAGAGAACCGGCCTTCTGCGTCATGAGCTTCGCGAGTTCCAGCTCGATCTTGACCGCGGCGAGCGGGTGCGCGAGCCCCTGGTGCGTCGCGATCGGCGCGCCCCAGACCTGGCGCTGCTTGGCGTAGTTCACGCCCTTGTCCAGCGCGTACCTGGCGATGCCGAGCGAGAACGACGCGCCCATGATCCGCTCGGGGTTGAGCCCGGCGAACAGCTGCGCGATGGCCGCGTCCTCGTCACCGACCAGTGCCTCGGCAGGCAGGTGCACGTCGTCGATGAACAGCGAGAACTGCTTCTCCGGCGAGACGAGGTCCATCTCGATCTGCCGGTACTCGAAGCCGGGGCTGTCGGTCGGGACGATGAACAACGCGGGCTTGAGCTTGCCGGTCTTGGCGTCCTCGGTGCGGCTGACGACGAGCACGGCGTCCGCCTCGTCGACCCCGGAGATGTAGACCTTCCGTCCGTTGAGGACCCATTCGGAGCCGTCGCGCTGGGCGGTGGTGGTGATCTTGTGCGAGTTCGAGCCCGCGTCGGGCTCGGTGATCGCGAAGACCATCTTCGTGGAGCCGTCGGCGATACCCGGCAGCCAATGCTTCTTCTGACTGTCGGTGCCGAACCGCGAGATCACCGTGCCGCAGATGGCCGGTGAGACGACCATGAGCAGCAGCGGCGCGCCCGCTGCGGCGAACTCCTCGAGCACCGCCGCGAGGTCCGCGATGCCCGCGCCACCGCCGCCGTACTCCTCGGGCAGGTTGACACCGAGGTAGCCGAGCCGCCCGGCCTCGTCCCAGAGTTCGTTGGTCTTGCCACCGGAGCGGGCCTGCTTGAGGTAGTACTCATGGCCGAAGCTGGCGGCGAGTTCGAACGCCGCCTTGCGGAGCTCGACCCGCTCGACCGGCTCATGGAAGTTCATCGTCATTGCTTCTCCTCGACCACTACGAGAACCGTGCCCACTTCTACCTGCTGTCCGGTTTGGACGCTCAATTCCGTCACCACGCCGTCCGACGGCGCGGAAATCCGGTGTTCCATCTTCATGGCTTCGAGCCACAGCAACGGATCGCCCGCCTTCACGGCGTCCCCTGTGGACACCGCGACGCGCACGACCGTGCCCGGCATCGGCGCGACCAGCGACCCGGCCGCGAGCGCCGCGTCCGGGTCGGCGAACCGGGGCTCGGCCCGCAGCGTGACCGGTCCGAGCGCGGAGTCGACGTAGACCGCGTCGCCGTATTTCGCGACGTCGAACGCCCGCCGCACGCCCGCGACGTCGAGCACGACCCGGCCCGGCTCGGCGCTGACGAGCGCGACGTCGTCGAATCCTTCGGCGCGCAGCCCGTCACGCGTGAGCGCGTAGGCGACCTCGATGTCGTCGAACCGCTTCCGTTGCAGTGCCGACCGCACGTTGCGCCACCCGCTCGGGAGCCGTCCGAGCGTCGTCGCCGTCGCCCGGTTCGACGCCGAGTCCGCCAGCGCCGCGGCCAGCGCGGACAGCCTGGCGTCCGCGTTCAGCGGCCGCGCGAGCGTGTCCAGGCCGTGCCGGTCGAAGAACGCGGTGTCGGTATCACCGGCCAGGAAAGCGTGGTGGCGCAAGATGTTCACCAGCAGGTCGCGGTTGGTGACCAAGCCGTGGATCTTGGCGCCGGATAGGGCCTTGGCCAGCCTGCGCGCGGCCTCGCCCCTGGTCGGCGCCCAGGCGATGACCTTGGCGAGCATCGGGTCGTAGTGCACGCCGACGACCGAGCCGTCGACGAAGCCCGAGTCCAGCCGGAGCCCTGGCCCGTGCTTGAACTCCAAGTCGACATCCGGCACCTCGAACTTGTGCAGTGTCCCGCTCTGCGGCTGCCAGCCAGCGGCCGGATCTTCGGCGTAGAGCCGGACTTCGATCGCGTGGCCGGTCGACTGTGGAGGGTCGGCGGCCAGCTTCAAGCCCTCGGCGATCTGCAGCTGCAGCGAGACGAGGTCGACGCCCGTGGTGCATTCGGTGACCGGGTGCTCGACCTGCAGGCGGGTGTTCATCTCCAGGAAGTAGAACCGCCCGTCCGGACCGGCGAGGAACTCGACCGTCCCGGCGCCGACGTAGTCGATCGCCTTGGCCGCCTTGCGCGCCGCGTCGAACAGCTCCTCGCGCATCGCCGGGTCGACAAGTGGCGATGGCGCTTCCTCGACGACCTTCTGGTGCCGCCGCTGGATCGAGCACTCCCGCTCCCCCAGCGCCCACACGGTGCCGTGCGTGTCCGCGAGGATCTGGACCTCGATGTGCCGCCCGGCTTCCAGGTACGGCTCGCAGAACACGGTCGAGTCGCCGAACGCGGAACCGGCCTCGGCACGTGCGCCCTCGACGGCTTCGGTGAGCTCGGCGAGCGCGCGGACCACGCGCATGCCGCGTCCGCCACCACCGGCGGAGGCCTTGACCAGCAAGGGAAGATCGCGCTCGGTGACCTCGGCCGGGTCCAATTCGGACAGCACGGGCACACCGGCCGCGGCCATCAGCCGCTTGGACTCCACTTTGGAACCCATGGTCTCGATGGCCGCCGGCGGCGGGCCGACCCAGGTCAATCCCGCGTCGAGCACCGCACGGGCGAACCCGGCGTTCTCGGACAGGAAGCCATAGCCGGGGTGGACGGCGTCGGCGCCCGCGTCGGCCGCCGCCTTGATCAGGAGGTCCGAGCGCAGGTAGGTGTCGGCGGGCGCGTTGCCGGGCAGGCGCACGGCCGTGTCGGCTTCGCTCGCGTGGGGCAGCGAGGCGTCGGCGTCGGAGAACACCGCGACCGTGCCGATTCCGGCGTCGCGGCAGGTCCGGAAGACACGGCGGGCGATCTCGCCGCGGTTGGCGACCAAGAGGTTCTGGATCACTGCGCCCTCACATCCGGAAGACGCCGAAACCGTCGGCGCCCTTCACTGGTCCATTGTGGATCACGGACAGGCTGAGCCCGAGCACCGTGCGGGTGTCACGCGGGTCGATGATGCCGTCGTCGTAGAGCATCCCCGACAGGAACATCGGCATGGACTCGGCCTCGATCTGGCCCTCGACCATGGCACGCATGGCGGCGTCGTGCTCCTCGTTGTACTCCTGGCCCCGCGATGCGGCGGCCTGCCTGGCCACAATGGACAGCACACCGGCGAGCTGCGCCGGGCCCATCACCGCGGACTTGGCGCTCGGCCACGCGAAGAGGAACCGGGGATCGAAGGCGCGGCCGCACATCCCGTAGTGCCCGGCGCCGTACGACGCTCCCATGAGGACGGACAGATGCGGCACCTTCGAGTTCGACACCGCGTTGATCATCATCGCGCCGTGCTTGATGATGCCGCCCTGCTCGTACTCCTTGCCGACCATGTAGCCGGTCGTGTTGTGCAGGAACACCAGCGGCGTGTCGATCTGGTTGGCCAGCTGGATGAACTGCGCCGCCTTCTGCGACTCCTCGCCGAACAGCACGCCCTGCGCGTTGGCGAGAATGCCGACCGGGTAGCCGTGGATGTTCGCCCAGCCGGTGGCCAGGCTCGACCCGTACAGCGGCTTGAACTCGTCGAAGTCGGAGCCGTCGACGACGCGGGCGATCACCTCGCGCGGGTCGAACGGGACCTTGAGGTCGGTCGGCACGATGCCGAGCAGGTCCTCGGGGTCGAACAACGGCTCGGCGTAATCGAGCGCCGGGACCTGCCCCTGCTTGCGCCAGTTCAGCCGCTTGATGATGCTCCGGCCGAGCCGGATCGCGTCCTGCTCGTCGTGCGCGAGATAGTCGGCGAGACCGGACGTCCGCGCGTGCATCTCAGCGCCACCAAGGGATTCGTCGTCGGACTCCTCGCCGGTCGCCATCTTGACCAGCGGTGGCCCGCCGAGGAACACCTTCGCGCGCTCCTTGACCATCACGACGTAGTCCGACATGCCCGGCAGGTAAGCGCCACCGGCGGTGGAGTTGCCGAACACCAGCGCGACCGTCGGCACCTTGGCAGCCGACGACCGGGTGATGTCGCGGAAGATCCGGCCGCCCGGGATGAAGATCTCTTTCTGCGTAGGCAGATCCGCGCCGCCGGACTCGACCAGGTTGATCACCGGGAGCCGGTTCTGCGCGGCGATATCGGCCGCGCGGTAGCTCTTCTTGGCCGTCCACGGGTTGCTCGCGCCGCCCTTGACCGTCGGGTCACTGGCCGAGATCAGGCATTCGACGCCTTCGACGACACCGATGCCGGTGATCACGCTCGCGCCGACCTGGTAGTTCGAGCCCCACGCGGCCAGCGGGGACAGCTCGAGGAACGGCGAGTCCTCGTCGATCAGCAGCTCGATGCGTTCGCGAGCGAGCAGTTTGCCGCGTTTGCGGTGCCGTTCGACGTACTTCTCGCCGCCGCCGGCGATGGCCTTGGCGTGTTCGCCGTCGATCTCGGCGAGCTTCTCGAGCATGGCTTCGCGGTTCGCGGCGAACTCCGCACTCCGTGAGTCCACAGTGGACCTGATAGCAGTCATGCCGTGTATCCCAATCGCTTGGCGGCCAGTCCGGTCAAGATCTCGTTGGTGCCGCCGCCGATGCCGAGTATCCGGACATCGCGGTAGTGCCGTTCCACTTCGGACTCCCGCATGTAGCCGAGCCCGCCGTGCAGCTGGACCGCCTCGTTGACCACCCATTCGGCGGCTTCGACGGCGGTGTTCTTCGCGAAGCAGGCTTCGGCGATGACCTCCTCGCCCGCGACATGCCGGAGCGCGACATCGCGGGTGTACGTCCGCGCGACATCGATCTTGCGCGCCATCTCGGTCAGCTTGTGCTGCACGAGCTGCCGCGAGATCAACGGACGCCCGAAGGTCTCCCTGGTCCGGCACCAGTCCAGCGTGAGGTCGAGCGCGCGCTGCGCGTGCGCGTATCCCTGAATGGCCAGCGAAACCCGCTCGGTGACAAACTGGGTGGCGACCTGCGCGAACCCGCTGTTCTCGGCACCGACCAGGTTCTCGACCGGCACTCGCACGTCCACATAGGACAGCTCGGCCGTGTCGGAGCACAGCCAGCCCATCTTCTCCAGCTTGCGCGTCACGGTGAACCCGGGTGTCCCGCGCTCGACGACGATCAGCGAGATCCCGTGCGCGCCCTTGTCACCGGTCCTGACCACTGTGGTCACGAAGTCCGCACGACAGCCAGAGGTGATGAACGTCTTGGCGCCGTTGATGACGTACTCGTCGCCCTCGCGCACAGCTGTGGTGCGGATCCCCGCGACGTCCGAGCCGCCATCGGGCTCGGTCACCGCGAGCGAGCCGATCTTGGCACCCTCCAGCGTCGGCCGGACCCAGCGTTCGATCTGCACCGGATCACCGGCGGCCGCGATGTGCGGCACCGCGATCCCGCAGGTGAACAGCGACGCGAACAGCCCGCCGGACCCGCCCGCGTAGTGCATTTCCTCCGCGACGACCAGCGCGTCGAGGAAGTTCCCGTCCCCGCCGCCGACCTCCTCGGGAAAGCCGACACCGAGCAGCCCGATCTCACCGGCCTTGCGGTGCAGGTCGCGCGGCAGCTCGCCCTGGCGCTCCCAGTCGTCGAGATGCGGCAGCACCTCGGTTTCGACGAACCGCCGGACCGTCTTGCGCAGCTCGATCCGTTCGGGCGTCTCGAAGATCTCTTTCACAGCAGGCTCTCCGGAACGTCGATCTCCCTGGACCGCAGCCATTCGCCGAGCGCCTTGGCCTGCGGGTCGAACCGCGCCTGTGACGCGACACCCTCGCCGAGAATGCCCTCGACCACGAAGTTCATCGCCCAGAGGTTCGGCAGCAGATGCCGGGTGACCCGCAGGCTCGCGGTTTCCGGCAGCAGCAGCTGGAATTCGGCCACGGTGAGCCGGTGCGCCAGCCACTTCCAGGCGTCCTCCGAGCGCACCCAGACGCCGAGATTCGCGCTACCGCCCTTGTCGCCACTGCGCGCGCCGACCACGCGTCCCAACGGGACTCGTTTCATCGAACCGGCGAACCGCGGTTCCGGAAGTTCCGGTTCATCCACTTCGGACAATTCAAGGGTCTCGCTCGCCTGCGCGATGTCCACTCGGGATCCGTCAGGCAGCACCGCGACGTGCGGAACCTGCCGAGCGTCCACAAAGGCCGCTTCATAGACACCGTATGGCGACGCGGCCGCCGGTGGCGCGGTGACGTGGAAGCCGGGATAACTCGCCAGCGCGAGTTCGATGGCCGCGCCGCTGAACGCCCGCCCGGCGACGTTCGGGTCGGCGTCCTTGACCGCGCAGTGCAGCAGCGCGCTCGCGAGCTGCTCGCTGTCGGCGTCCGGGTGATCGGTGCGCGCGAGGGTCCAGCGGATCTCGGCGGGCGGCTTTTCCTTCAGCGCGCCTTCGAGCTGTTCCTTGACCAGCGAGGCTTTTCGCTCGATGTCGAGTCCGGTGAGTACGAACGTGGTCTCGTTGCGGAAGCCGCCGAGCCGGTTGAGGCAGACCTTGAGCGTCGGCGGTGGCGGCTCGCCTTTCGCGCCGGTGATCCGGACACGGTCGGGGCCGTCCTGCGCCAGCGTCAGCGTGTCGAACCGGGTGGTCACATCGGGCCCGGCATACCGCGCACCGGTGATCTCGTAGAGCAGCTGCGCGGTGACCGTGCCGACGTTCACCACCCCGCCGGTGCCTTCGTGCTTGGTGATCACGCTCGACCCGTCGGGCTCGATCTCGGCGATCGGGAACCCTGGCACCCCGATCTCGTGCTCGGTGAAGAACGCGTAGTTCCCGCCGGTGGCCTGCGCCCCGCATTCGATCACGTGCCCGGCGACGACGGCGCCCGCGAGCGCGTCGTAGTCGTCACGCGCCCAGCCGTAGTGCGCGGCGGCCGGTCCGACGATCACCGAGGCGTCGGTGACGCGCCCGGTGACCACGACATCGGCGCCGGCGTTCAGGCACTCCACGATCCCCCAGGCTCCGAGATAAGCGTTGGCGGTCAACGGTTTCCCGAACTCGTCACCGCGGCCGATAAGGTCGTCGCCTTCGACATGCGCGACGGAGACGTCAAGCCCGAGCTTCGCGACGAGCTCCCGCAGCGCCTCGGCCAGCCCCGCCGGGTTCAAGCCGCCCGCGTTGGCGACGATCTTGACGCCCTTTTCCTTGGCCAGCCCGAGGTTTTCCTCCATCTGGCGCAGGAAGGTCTTGGCGTACCCGCGCGCGGGATCCTTCATCCGGTCGCGCCCGAGGATGAGCATGGTCAGCTCGGCCAGATAGTCGCCGGTCAGGACGTCGAGCGGCCCGCCGGTGAGCATCTCGCGCACGGCGGAGAACCGGTCGCCGTAGAACCCGGACGCGTTGCCGATCCGCAGCGTCATGCGCGCTGCCCTGGCTCACGCCCGGCACCCGGCGCGCCGGCGAACGCCTGCGCGATCCCGAGCCATTCTTCGACACCCTCGCCCTTCGCGACGAGATCACTGTCCGACGGATGCAGCCTTTGCGTCACCACCAGGCAGAAGTCGAGCGCGCTGCCGGTGAGCCGCTGCTCGGCGTCCTCCGGCCCGAAAGCCCAGGTAGAGCCATCCGGCGCGGCGAGCTCGACCCGGAACTCCTCGGTCGGCGGCGCGAGCGAGTGCAGCTTGAAGGCGAAGTCCCGCGTCCGCGTGCCAATGCGCGCGATGTGCCACAGCCGGGCGGTCGCGGGGCGCTCGAGCCCGAACGTGTCGAAGATGTCCTGGCCGTGCGCCCAGGTCTCCATCATCCGCGCGGTCGCCATCGAGGCGGCACTCATCGGCGGCCCGTACCAGGGGATCTTCTCCCCCTCCGGCAACGCGGCCAGCGCGTCCGCGAGCTGCTTGCGCCCCTCACGCCATTCGGCCAGCAACACGCGAGGCGGCTTCTCAGCGCCTTCCGCGGCGCCGACGTCGACAAAGTTTTCGGTGGTCAGCGCCTTTTCGATCTCGGACTGCCAGTCACCTGGACTGGTGACCGCGATCAGCGACTTCTGATCCGTCCAAGCCAGATGCGCGATCTGGTGCGCGACAGTCCAGCCCTGCGCCGGTGTCGCCCGAGCCCAGTCCGACGCGGGCAACCCGGCCACGACGTCGTCGATCGTCTGCGTTTCGGCCGCGAGATCACCCAGGATCACGCCGAGGTCAGCCATACCCGCCTCCTTGCGTCTGTGACCACCCTGGCACCGCCCGCAGTAAAAATCAAGCGCGCATGATTGTTTCTGGTCGCGTCGTGGGCGGAATCTGGGCGAGTTCTGGGCCATGACCTGGCCAGGCTGGCACTTCACGCACAGCGAGGAGACAAAGTGAAGCGACCACAACTGCGTATCGGGGCTGTACTGCTGGCACTCGTCGGCGGCCTGCTCGGCGCCGCGCTCAACGCCGGACCCGCGTCGGCGGACGAGTACCCGAATGTCCGCGATGTAGCGGTGCCCGCCTCGGGCAAGGTCACCTGCTTCGGCTACACGGGCACGTTCAGGGCCCGCACCACCGTCGCCCTCGTCGACTGGAAGTCGAGCAACGACGAATGCTTCGGCATCACGCCCGACCGCACGGTCTGGCACACCTTCCCCAACGCGGGAGGCTGGCAGCGGATGGGCGGCACCCGGCCCGCTGGCGCCGTCGCCTCGGGCTTGTTCCGCGAAAACCCCCTCACCGGGGCGAAAGTCGCCGTCGTCGCCGACGGCGCCGTCTTCTACTGCCAGAACTACCGTCGTCCCGTCGGCTGGACGGACATCTGGTACAGGTGCAACGACTAGCCAGCGGATTTCGGTACGCTGAGCGGGGTGATCGACTTCGAGAAAGCCTCAGTGTTCAAGCTGGCGCCCTGCAAGCCGGACGCCATCGCGTCGACCGTCGCGCCGCTGATCATCCCCGGCGAAGAGCTCGTCTCGTCCTTCAAGGGCGCCCGTGACTTCGTGGTGTTCACGAACAAGCGGCTGATCGCGGTGAACGTCCAGGGCATGACCGGCAAGAAGAAGGACTTCACCTCCCTGCCGTACAGCCGGATCCAGGCGTTCTCGATCGAGACGGCCGGGACGTTCGACCTCGACGCCGAGCTCGAACTGTGGTTCAGCGGGCTCGGGAAGGTGCGGTTCGAGTTCAGGGGCGGCTCCGGCATCCGGCAGCTCGGTCACCTGATCGCTTCCTACGTGCTGTGATCCCCGGCGGTCAGGAAGTCACCCGCTGGCCGCGATGAGATCGAAAACCTCGCTGTACTCGACGGAAAGCCGGTCCACCACCTCGGACAGCTCGGCGAGCCCCTCGGCGGCCGGGTCCTCGCGGTTCCACTGGTCGATCAGCCGCCGGTACCGCGGGATCTCGGCCGCCGTCACCCGATAGGTCCGCTCGAGCTCGGCCAGCGTGGCCGCATCGAGGCCCCCGGGCACCGCGCGCAGCAGCCGCTGCTGATCGAGGGTGGCGGTCAGCAGCTCACGTGCCAACTCCAGCAGCACCGGCGCTGTCGCCGTCCGCTCCGTCACTTGCCCGCCCTTTCGCCGAAGCCTTTAAAAAGGTATCGCCGGTCGGGCGCGAAATGTGACCCCCCAGGTCGCGAACCGATACCAACTGCGAGGTCGTGAGTGGTACGGCCGCTTGCCGGTGCTGGCCTCACCACATCCCGGCGAGGCGCCGCAAGGCTCGGGTCGGTAGTGAAGTGAGGGGGCCGTTGGGTGCGTAGTACGCACTCGAGGGCACCCTCGCTTCACGGTGGGCGCAGGTCGGCAAAGGCCGGTTCTGAGCCGCCCGTTCGGGCGGTCTTTTGCGCGGCGAGGCGAGCCCTCAAGCCGGTGCCGCGCCGAGCCCGGAGCTGGTCTCCTTGACCATAACGAACTGTCATGGCCGAAGGAGGGCTCATGGGCTGGCGGGTTGCCCGATCACTGGACGTCCTATTAGGACAGCTCAACACCTTGGCGCCGCGGCGGTCCAAGGCTTCCGACGGTTCCATCGGCGACGCGGCGCACGCGAGCAGGGACTCCGACCACAATCCCTGGTACGGCCCCGGGATCGTGACCGCGCGGGACTTCACCCATGACCCGGCGGGCGGGCTCGACGGGAACTGGCTCGCCGAGACGCTCGTCGAGTCACGGGATCCGCGGATCAAGTACGTGATCTGGAACCGGCGGATCGTCGATTCGCGGCCCGGCAACAGCCCATGGCGCTGGATTCCCTACCACGGAGCGAATCCGCACACGAAGCACGTGCACGTCTCGGTCATCCCGAACGCGAGCGCCGACGACCAGCGCGCGTGGGCGCTCGGCGGCGGCGACGCGAACGTGCAGGAGATCGAGGACGCGGACGTGCTGGCCGGGCCGCTCGACCACGCCTACGAACCGAGCGACGAGCGGCAGTATCACCATCGCACCATCGAGACGCGGTCGATCTCGTCGGTCGTCGGCGACGTGTGGTTCTCGGTTTCCGCGGGCTACGCGGACATGGACGACGTGTTCCTGTTCTTCAACGGGGTCCAGGCGCCGATCCACCTGCCCAAGATCCCCAAGGACACCCGCCAAGTGTGGGCCGTTCCCGATGGTTGCGGCTCGATTTCCTGGGAATACCACTGCACAGGGCCCTCGAGTTCGGCCGTGATCTACGGCAACCGCTGAACCTCGAAGACCTGCCGGGGCTGCCCGTCCGCGCACAGCTGGACGCGCACGAGGCCGCTGTCGGCGACGGACCAGCACCAGGGCACGAACCCGCCTGACGAGATCTGCCCCGTGTGCACCCAAGGCTCGGCGGGACAACCGCCGAGCAGCAGTATCGTGCCCCGGTTGGCGACGTCGGCAGTGCGAGCACACTGGCCGCTGCCCGCGTTGCGGAGCACGCGGGTGGCCGGGTCCCAGCGCCACCACTGGGCCCGGCCGCCCGAGCACGCCGTCACCTGCACGGTCGCGAACCCGTCGAGCGGATGCGGGCCACCCGCGCAGCGCCCGCCCGCCTTGATCAGGAACGGGCCGGCCTTCGGGAAAACGGCCTCCGCCGGAGCGCCGATGAGGCCGATGGCCAGCACCGCTGTCAGTGTCGCAGCCAGCACGCCGAGCCGCCGCAAGATCATGGGTCGACGGTAGTACCGGGCGGGCCGCGCGGCGGTCACACGAACGAGTGCCGCTATTGACACCTTGCCAGTAGCGTTGGGCGTGCCCTACCGTCGACCCATGGCCGACTTTGCCGAGATCACCTACGCGGTCGACGAGCGCGTCGCGACGATCACGCTGAACCGTCCCGAAGCCCGTAACGGTTACACGATCCGGATGTCCGACGAGCTCGGCGCCGCGATGGATCGCGCCGATCGCGACGAGGACGTGCGGGTCGTGGTGCTGACCGGCAACGGCAAGGACTTCTGCGTCGGCGCCGATCTCAGCGCAGGCGGGTTCGACTTCGACCCGGCGCACGGGCCGGACCCCGAGTGGCAGGAACCGGCCGGGCGCTGCGCCAAGCGCGTCTACACGATGAACAAGCCGGTCATCGCCGCGCTGCGGGGCGCCGCGGTCGGCGGCGGCATCACGATCACGCTCCCCTGCGACTACCGGCTCGCGTCCACCGACTCGAAGTTCGGCTTCGTGTTCACCCGCCGCGGCATCTACCCCGAGGGCGCGTCCGCGTGGTTCCTGCCACGGCTCGTCGGGATGGGGACGGCACTCGACTGGATGATCAGCGGCCGGGTATTCGGCGCCGAGGAGGCGCTTGAGAAAGGCCTCGTGCACAGCGTCCACGAGCCGGACCAGGTGCTTGACAAGGCTTATGAGCGGGCGCGAGAGATCATCGCGACCACGTCGCCGGTGTCGGTCGCCGTCACCCGCCAGCTGCTCTACCGCATGGCGAGCGCCGAGTCACCGTTCCCCGTGCACGCGCTCGACTCGAAGCTCATCGGCGGGCTCGGCACCAGCCCGGACGCGATCGAGGGCGTCATGTCGTTCCTGCAGAAGCGCCCACCCGAGTTCGGGATGCGCGTCGACAAGGATCTGCCACCCTATTTGCCGTGGCTGAACGAATGACGTACCCGCCCGAACCCTGGAACCTCGCGGGCCAGGCCTACCTGTCGATCTGGCGGGTGCCCGCCGCCGACCTGCCGGAACTTCCCGGCGGCGTCAAGCCGGTCGTGCTCGGCGGGCGCGCGCAGGTGTTCACGGCCTGGGTCGACTACCAGCCTCCCGGCCAGCTCTCGTACCACGAACTGCTGTCGACGGTCGCCGTGCGCGGCCCCAGGGTGTCCAGCTCGATCACCGACATCTGGGTCGACAGCGAGATCTCGCTCGCGGGCGGACGCGAGCTGTGGGGCATCCCGAAGGATCTCGCCACGCTCAGCTTCACTCATGGCAAGACCTTCACCGCCTCGGCGGCCACCGAAGACGGCTGGATCGCGACCGCCGCCTTCACCCCGCGACTCGGGCTGCCGATCGCCGCGCCCGCCGCGTTCGATGTCGTCCAAACCCTCAAGGGTGACTTGAAGCGGAGCCCGGTCCGCGCGAAGGCGCGCCCGCATCTGGCTTCGGCGGACTGGTCCGTCAACCCGGAAGGGCCACTCGGCTACTTATCCGGTCACAACCCGTCCCTGAACCTCCACGTTCGGGATTTCTCACTGCGTTTCGGCGGCTGAACGACCGTCTGAACAGCGTCTCTGTGTGATCGTGTAACCCGCCGGGGTGAGAACGACACGCCATCCCTTGGGTCGCGTGCGAGCTCGAACCCCTACATGTAGTCTCTGTGGACCGGCAGCGCCCAGCGACGGGAGACCGCTGAGGAGCGGGGCCGGCCAACACTTTGATGTAGCAGCAGCACACGGTCCGACGGGTCCATGTGCCGATCGAACGCGCCCTCTTGGAGACACGCATGTCAGTGGAAACGAACCAGCGGCCACCCTCTTCACCGGACTCCGCGCCCGCCTCGGTGCGGGTCATCCGGCGTGACGGCAGCGTGTCGCCCTTCGACGCGAACAAGATCTCCGTGGCCATGACGAAGGCGTTCCTCGCGGTCGAGGGCGGCGACGCCGCCGTGTCCTCGCGCATCCACCACGTCGTGTCGGAGCTGACCGAGCAGGTCGAATCCACCCTGCTGCGCCACGCCGGTCCCGAGACCGCGCTGCACATCGAGCAGATCCAGGACATCGTCGAGCTGGCCCTGATGCGCGGCGAGCACCACAAGGTCGCCCGCGCTTACGTCCTTTATCGCGACGAGCGCGCCAAGGCCCGCCAGTCCGCCGCCCCCGTCCCGGCCGAGCTCGCGATCAGCGTCAAGGGCGTCGACGGCAAGGTCCGCCCGCTCGACTGGGCCCGCGTGTCCCACGTCGTGGGCGAGGCCGTCGCCGGGCTCGACGACGTCAACGCCGAGGCCGTGCTCGCCGAGGCCAAGCGCAACCTCTACGACGGCATCTCCGCCGACGAGCTCGCGCTCGCGCAGATCATGGCCGCCCGCGTGCTGGTCGAGCAGGAGCCGAACTACTCCTACGTCAGCGCCCGCCTGCTCGCCGACAAGCTGCGCTCCGAAGCGCTCTCCTACCTCGCGGGCACGCCGCGCCTGGCCAGCCAGGACGAGATGGAGACGCTGTACGCGCCGTACTTCCGCGACTACCTGCGCCGCGCCGTCGAGCTGGAGCTGGTCGACGCCGAGCTGCTGAGCTTCGACCTGGACAAGATCACCGCCGCGATCCGCCCCGAGCGCGACCTCGACTTCGGCTTCCTCGGCCTGCAGACCCTGTACGACCGGTACTTCCAGCACCACAACGGCGTCCGCTTCGAGCTGCCGCAGGCGTTCTTCATGCGCGTCGCCATGGGACTGGCCGTCCGCGAGGACAACCGCGAAGCCCGTGCGATCGAGTTCTACGAGCTGCTGTCGTCGTTCCACTTCATGGCTTCGACCCCGACGCTGTTCAACTCGGGCACCACGCGCCCGCAGCTGTCGTCCTGCTTCCTGACCACTGTGGACGATGACCTGGACTCGATCTTCCAGGCGTACAAGAACAACGCGCTGCTCGCCAAGTACTCCGGCGGCCTCGGCAACGACTGGACCCCGGTCCGCGGCCTCGGCGCGCACATCAAGGGCACCAACGGCCAGTCGCAGGGCGTCGTGCCGTTCCTCAAGATCGCCAACGACACGGCGGTCGCGGTGAACCAGGGCGGCAAGCGCAAGGGCGCGGCCTGCGCGTACCTCGAGACCTGGCACGTGGACATCGAGGAATTCCTCGACCTGCGCAAGAACACCGGTGACGACCGCCGCCGCACCCACGACATGAACACCGCCAACTGGGTGCCCGACGAGTTCCTCCGCCGCGTCGAGGCCGACGCCCAGTGGACCCTGTTCTCGCCGAACGAGACCCCTGACCTGCACGACCTCTACGGCACCGCGTTCGCCGACCGCTACCGCGAGTACGAGGCCGCCGCCGACCGCGGCGAGATGAAGGTCTTCCGCCGGGTCCGCGCCGTCGAGCTGTGGCGCCGCATGCTGACCATGCTGTTCGAGACCGGCCACCCGTGGATCACCTTCAAGGACCCGTGCAACCTGCGCTCGCCGCAGCAGCACGTCGGTGTCGTGCACTCGTCCAACCTGTGCACCGAGATCACGCTGAACACCAGCGTCGACGAGGTCGCGGTCTGCAACCTGGGCTCGGTCAACCTGCTCAAGCACGTCACCCCCGACGGCCTCGACACGAAGCGCCTCGAGAAGACCGTGCGCACCGCGGTCCGGATGCTCGACAACGTCATCGACATCAACTTCTACACGATCCCGGAAGCGCGCCGGTCCAACCTGCGCCACCGCCCCATCGGCCTCGGCCTGATGGGCTTCCAGGACGCGCTGTTCGAGCTCGGCCTGCCGCTGTCGTCCGACGCGGCCGTGCAGTTCGCCGACCAGAGCATGGAGCACATCTCCTACTACGCGATCTCGGCCTCGACCGACCTCGCCGAGGAGCGCGGCCAGTACCAGACCTTCGAGGGTTCGCTGTGGAGCCGCGGCATCCTGCCGATCGACTCGCTGCAGCTGCTCATCGACGCCCGCCAGGGCGACGCGCTCGACGTCGACACCTCGTCCACTTTGGACTGGGCGCCGCTGCGCGAGCGGGTCAAGACCGTGGGCATGCGCAACTCCAACGTGATGGCGATCGCGCCGACCGCGACGATCTCCAACATCTGCGGCGTCGGCCAGTCCATCGAGCCGCTGTTCCAGAACCTGTTCGTCAAGTCGAACATGTCCGGCGACTTCACCGTCGTCAACCCGCACCTGGTCAAGAGCCTCAAGGAGCGCGGGCTGTGGGACGAGGTCATGGTCTCGGACCTCAAGTACTTCGACGGCAGCCTCGGCCAGATCGACCGCGTCCCTGACGACCTGAAGGCCTTGTACGCCACCGCGTTCGAGGTCGAGAGCCGCTGGCTGATCGACGCGGGCTCGCGTCGCCAGAAGTGGATCGACCAGGCGCAGTCGCTCAACCTCTACATCGCGGCGCCGAGCGGCCGCAAGCTCGACGAGCTGTACCGCTACGCGTGGCACAAGGGTCTCAAGACGACCTACTACCTGCGTGCCCAGTCGGCGACGCACGTCGAGAAGTCGACACTGCGCGGCACCGACGGCAAGCTGAACGCGGTCTCCTCCGGCACCCAGGCGCCGGCCGCTCCCCCGGCGGTCGTGCCGGTCGCGCCCGCCGTCAAGGCGGAGCCGAAGGAGATGCCCGCGGTGTCCGATGTGGACTTCGTCGCCGCCGAAGGCGCCGCCTGCCGCATCGACGACCCCGACTGCGAAGCCTGCCAGTAAGACCGCCTCGTGAGTGGTATGGCCGGTTCTAACCGGCCATACCACTCTCG
>NZ_JBHWEB010000140.1:0-22720 GCF_042734395.1 Amycolatopsis sp. NPDC059657
CCCACGGCCTGGCCACGCGAGACCAGGGGTCGTGAGTGTTTAGACCGGTTAGAACCGGCCGTACCACTCACGACGCCACGTTTGGGTTTCCGGGCCAATAACCGCCCGCAACGCGCACGAGCCCCTGGGGGCGTGAAACTATGCCTTAGCCGGTGTAGCCGGCGACGATCTTGGTGAAGTCGTACTTGCCCTGCGAGATGCCCGCGCAGTTGTTGCAGTCGCGGTTGGTCGCCCAGAAGGTGAAGCGCGCCAGGTGGTGGCTCGCCGCGTAGTCCCTGATCGACTTGAAGTTCGCGACGCTGACGACCTCGCCCGCGTTGTCCGTCTTGCCGTTCATCGAGGACAGGCCGCTCTTGCGGTAGGCCGCGTCGTCGGACAGGCCGAACGTGGCCTTGAGGTGGTTCTTCAGGCCGTCCACCGCGCTCTTGGTCTTGCCGACCATGTCGCCGCCGCTGGAGAAGTCGAACGGCATGACCGACCACGCGTCGATGTTCGCGCCGATCACCTTGGACTGGTTGACCAGCCGCTTGCCGGTCGCCGACAGGCCGCTGACCTCGGTCGGGATGGTGATGACCACGCGCAGGCCGGGGTTCTTGGCCTTGGTCAGCTTGACCGCGTTCAGGATCCGGTCCTGCACGGTGTTGTTCTCGAACTCATCGGTGTTCTCGATGTCGAGGTCGATCGCCTTGAGCTTGTAGGCGTCGATGACCTTCTGGTACGCGCCGGCCAGCGCGGTGGCCGAGGTGCACTTGGCGCCGAGCTTGGTGCCCGACCAGCCGCCGAACGACGGGACCACGTCGCCGCCCTTGGCACGGATGGTGTCGATCATCGTCTTGTCCGACCCGGTCAGCGACCGGGTGCCGTCCCACTTGGGGTTGCAGCCGCCGTCGGACAGCATGAACGCGAGCGTGAACGTCTTGACGCCGGTCGCGTCCATCGCCGCGGTGGGGCTCGTCTGTCCCTCCCACTGGTACAGATAGGGAGACGCGAGGATGGGGTCCGGTGCTGCCGAAGCCGACGGCGCGAGGCCGACGGTGGTGGTGATCGCGGCGGCTACCGCGCTCGCGACGGTCAGCAGACGGCGTGCTTTCTTCAACGGTCCTCCAAGGAAAGTGACGGCACGTCAGCGTTGACGTGCTCAGTTGGAAGCCCTCGTTGCTTGATCCGGCGGTATCAAACGAAGTGAGGTCGCCCTCGGGTCGAAAAACACGACCTGAGGGCTTTAACACTGGACTGGACCAATATCGAATGTCAAGGCTCTTAACGAATGCGCTGACCGTACTAAAGGAGGTTCACTTAGCGCGTCCACATGCGTACCATGCGTGGGAGTTCCGGGTGGGCACGGTGCTTGGGAGACGTGCATGGCCGATGGGGTGGAACGTCCGGCGAGCTTCGGGTCGGTGCTGGCCGTGCCCGAATTCCGGGCGATCTGGCTGGCCGAGCTGCAATCCGTCTTCGGCGACCAGCTGGCCAGGGTCGCGCTGTCCGTGCTGGTCTACGACCGTACCGGGTCGGCGGCCTGGCCGGCGCTGACGTACGCGCTGACCTACCTGCCCGATCTGATCGGCGGCCCGCTGCTGTCCGGGCTCGCGGATCGCTTTCCCCGCAAGGCGGTCATGGTCAACGCCGACGCCGGGCGCGCCGTGCTCGTCGGGCTGATGGCGATACCGGGGCTGCCTTTGTGGCTGCTCGCGACGCTGCTCGTGCTGACGCAGCTGCTGAACGCGCCGTTCACCGCGGCGCAGGCGGCGATCATGCCGTCCGTGCTCAGCGGCGACAAGTATGTCGCGGGACAATCCATCCGGCAGATGACCGGCCAAACCGGACAGCTGGCGGGATTCGCGCTCGGTGGCGCGGTGATCGCCGCCATCGGGCCGGGCAAAGGTCTTGCCGTGGACGCGGTGACGTTCGCGGTTTCCGCGCTGGTGATCAGATTCGGCGTCCGGTCGCGCCCCGCGGCGGGCGCGAACGCCGACGGGACAAAGGTTTCGCTGTTCTCGGGCCTGGTAGCGGGAGCGCGCACGATTTGGAGTGACTCCCGGTTGCGGTCGCTGGTGATGCTGGCGTGGCTCGCCGGTTTCGTCATCGTCCCGGAAGGACTGGCCGTCCCCTACGCCGCCGAAATCGGCGGAACGGCCGCCACTGCCGGATTGTTACTTGCCGCGCACCCCGCCGGGATCGTGGTCGGGGTGTTCCTGTTCGGCCGTCTGGTGGCACCCGGCACGCGCCAACGCCTGATCGGCGTACTGGCTGTACTGGCCATCGTCCCGTTGGTCGGTTACGCATTGCGTCCGGGTCTGCTGCCCGCGATCGGCCTGCTGCTGGCGTCCGGTGCCTGTGCGGCGTATCAGGTCACCGCGGCCGCCACCTTCATGCGCCTGGTGCCGGACGCCGAACGCGGTCAGGCGTTCGGGCTGGCCGGATCAGGCCTGATCGCGGCACAGGGAGTCGGCTTGGTGGTGGGCGGTCTGCTGGCCGCCGTGCTGCGCTCACCCGCGCTCACGGTGGCTGTCGTGGCGGCCGTGGGAGTGCTCGTCGCACTCCCGGTCGCGGCCGCGTGGCGACGAGCCCGCCGCACCTTTCCACTGTTGCCTCTTTGACTCGCTGTAGTCGTCGGCGCTCACCAGTTCTGTCCACGCATGGCACTTCACCTCCTTTCATGGCTCACGGAGCGTTCCCGTGCGGCGGTCCGGCTGCCCCCGGATGACCGAGTGACAGTTGATATACGTTCGGCTACGTTGCTCGAATGGCGGGGAGCCAAGGGTTATGACCGCGCACGGACTCCGTGGCGGACAGGGGTTCACGGGACGGCTGCTGCCGTTCCGTGTACGCCGATGGGCGCTGTGGGAGCTACCGGGTCGCGTCGTGCTGGGCTATGTCCTCGCCATCGATGTGCTGGCCGTGGTGGCGACCGGTTTCGCGTTCTCCTCGTCTCCAGTCGGTGTGGGCAACCTGCTGCCCTTCATGGTGCTGATGACTTGCAGCCTGGTCTATACCGAAATGTCCAGGCCGATCGAAAGAATCCGAGAACGTTATGCCGCTACGCCTCATATCGACCTGAACTCCGTCTGGATGTTCGCCGCCGTGGTGCTGTTGCACCCCGGCCTCGCCGCCGTCGTGATCAGCACCTCGTACTTCTACCGGTGGACGAGGGTCCAGCACAATCCCTTGCACCGCCGGATGTTCAGCACCGCCGCCGCGGTCGTCGCGGCCATTCTGGCCGATTGGTTCCTGATGTCGACAGGAGGGCACGCCTTCGCGGAGGTCTGGCCGCACGATCTGGGCACCTTCCTGCGCCTGGTCGGGGCCGGCGCGATCTTCTTGGTGAGCAACACGATCCTGATCACGCTGGCCGTCTTCGGCACAACTCCCGAAGTGCGCTTGCGCGAGGCGATGGGCACGCCCGCCGATTACGCGCTCGAGTCGGCGACCATCGCGCTGGGCATCGTGCTCGCGTGGGCGCTGGTCGACTGGCCGGTCGCGTTGCTGCTCATCCTGGGCATCACCCTGGTGCTGCACCGGAGCGTGCTGATCCGGCAGTTGCGCGACCAGGCACGCGCCGACTCCAAAACGGGCCTGCTGAACGCTTCCTCGTGGGCCGAGGCGGCCGCGGTCGAGCTGTCACGGCCACGGCGTCCCGGCGGGACCACCAGTGTGCTGATGCTCGACCTCGATCATTTCAAGCTGGTGAACGACCGGCACGGGCATCTGGTGGGGGACAGCGTCTTGCGCGCGGTCGCGGACACCCTGCGCGCCGAGCTGCGGGCAGGCGACCTGGTCGGCCGGTTCGGCGGCGAGGAGTTCGTCGTGCTGCTGCCGGACACGAGCCGGTTCGACGCTTTGGCGATCGCGGAGCGCATCCGGTGCCGGGTCGCGGCGACGACGGTTTCGGTCGCGGCGGGCGATCCGCACAAGGTGGGCGTGACGGTGTCGATCGGCGTCGCGGCGCATCCGCGTGACGCGGGCACTTTGGACGGGCTGATCAAGGTCACGGACAAAGCCTTGTACCAAGCCAAAACCGCGGGACGCAACCGCACGATCGGCTACGACAAGCACGAGCCCTCGATCCGCGAAGACGTCGCCTGAGGTCGTGAGTGGTACGGCCGGTTCTAACCGGTCTAAACACTCACGACCTGCCTTCCCCCTCAATCAGTCCGAGACCGTGATGGCCGCGAGTTTTTCGTGCAGGTACTCGGAAGCGAGCACTTCCGGATAGGCCGTGTGCCCCAAGGGCGGTCCCAGCGAAGAGATCCGCGCGTCGTGATCGGTCTCGTAGAAGAAGATCAGGGAGACCAGGTCCTCGTCGGGGGCCGAGGCGTCGGGCGGGAGGACGCGGTGGCGGGTGGAGCGCCAGCGGTCGCCGGTCCAGCGGGCCATCAGGTCGCCGATGTTGACCGTGAACGCGTCCGGGTCGAAGGGGGCGTCGACCCAGCGGCCGTCGGAGGTATAGACCTGCAGGCCGCCGACGCCCGCTTGGCGGTCGAGGATGGTGACAGTGCCGAAGTCGGTGTGCGGTCCGATGCGGAACTGGTCGGGCTCCGGGGTGCCGACGTGGGTCATCGGCGGGTACCAGTTGATGTTGAACGTGTACGTCGGATGCCCGGTGTGCCGGGTGAAATGGTCGGCTGGCAAATCCAAGGCGGCCGCGAAGATGGTCAGCAGCTCGTCCGAAAGCGTGCGCATCCGTCGCATGTAGCCGGTGGCCGCGTCGGCGAAACCGGGCACTTCGGATGGCCAGACGTTGGGCTGGAACCAGAACGCGTCGATCTCGGCGAGACCGACCTGATCCGAGGCGCCGACCGAGTAGGACTCCTTGAGATCGGGGGGAGTGGGGGTGCCTTCGGCGTACCCGTTCGCCTCGACCCCGGGCGGCAGCCAGCCGCGGCCGCCGACCGAGACGGCGTACGGCGCCTTGGTTTCGGCGGGCAGCGCGAAGAACTCCCGCGCGAGCGCGCGGGTGGTGGAGCGCTCCTGCTCGGAGACGCCATGGCCGGTGATCATGAGGAAGCCGGACTCCCGTAGCGCTTCGTCGATCGCCTCGGCCACCTCCCGTTTGCCCGAACCGGTGCCTTCGAACCACGGTGTCAGATCGACCAGCGGAACGGCCTCGCTCACAGTTCCTCCCCGATGTCTTCGAACCACAGCTCCGGCCGGGTCTTGATGAACTCGGTCATCAGGTCGACGCACACCTTGTCCTCGAGCACCGTCACGCCGACGCCGTTCTCGGCGAGCCAGTCATGGCCGCCGTGGAACGTCCGCGCCTCGCCGATCAGGACCCGCGGGATCCCGAACTGCCGCACGAGGCCACTGCAGTACCAGCATGGCGAGAGCGTGGTGACCATGATCGTGTCGCGGTAGTGCGGGCGCCTGCCCGCGTTCCGGAACGCGGCGGTCTCCGCGTGCAGCGACGGATCGCCGTCCTGGACCCGGCGGTTGTGGCCGCGGCCGAGCAGCTGCCCGTCCAGGGTGAACAGCGCGGCGCCGATCGGGACACCGCCTTCGGCCTTGCCGAGCAGCGCCTCCTCACGGGCGACGGCGAGCAGTGACTCGTTCATGAGCCCACTGTTAAGGCTTGCCGAGGGATTTGGCAAGCCAGGCGCCGGTCAGCGGCCGGACCTCCGCCCAGCCGAGTGCCAGGTACAACGCCCTGCCGTCGTCGGTGGCCGCGAGCACGGCCGTCTTCGCGCCCGCGTCGTGGGCGAACCCGCTCAGCGCGCCCATGACGACCCGGCCGAGGCCGCGCCTGCGATGCGCGGGCTCGGTGACCACCTTGTCGATCACGGCGTACTCGCCGGCGAGCCCGGTCTGCGCGCGAGCCGCGATCTCGCCGTCGGCGGCGTAGACGATCGCGTCGGCCCGGTCGCCGCCGTCCTTCAGCTCGAGCCGGTAGCGGTCCGGCGGGGTGGGCTGCTCGACGTGACCGAGACCGATGGTCATCAGGTAGCCGGGTTCGTCGTTGGTCCAGCCGGGCATCAGCGTCGCCCGCACGTCCCCGAACACCTTGATCCACGTGCCCTGCTCGCTGAGCCCGGCCACCCTGGCCCGCACCAGGTCCGGGTCGGCCGAGGGCAGGATGTAGCGCACGCGATGGTCGGGCAGGCCGACATCGATCCGCCAGCCGTCGGGCTCCGTCACGGGGGCGCTGGTCTGCCGGGACACCGCCCAGCCATGCACCCAGGCCCGCACCAGGTGATCTTCCATGACGTCATCCTGACACGGGGCACCGACAGTTCAGGCGTCTTCGGCGGACGCCGAATCCAGGGCCGCGTCGATCACTTCGCCGAGCACGTCACGGGAGTTGGCCAGCTCGACGAGCATCCGGTCGATGCGGTCCCGTTCGCCGATCAGCTCGGCCACCAGCCGAGGGGTGGCGATCTCCGACGGGCCGCCGTCCGCGTCCCGCATGCAGGGCAGCAGCCGCGCGATCTTCTTGCTGTGCAGGCCCGCCGCGAACAGCTCCTGGATGCGGATCACCCGGTCGACCGCTCGCTCGGGGTAGTCACGATGACCGCCGGGCGTGCGGCCGGCGGCCAGCAGCCCCTGCTGCTCGTAGTAGCGCAGCGACCGTTCGCTGACCCCGGTACGCCGGGCGAGCTCACCGATCCGCATAGAGGCCCTCGCGTCGTGAATTCGGGGTTGAACCTGACACCGATGTTAACTTCTACCGTGTCGTCATGACGAGCACAGCTGATCTCTTCGACTACAGCCCGATCACCGAGCGCCCGCCGATCACCTGGCCGGGCGGCGCCCGCGTCGCCGCCTACATCGGGCTCAACGTCGAGCACTTCCTCATCGACCGCCCCTCCACCAGCATCTGGCCGGGCACGGCGGATCTGGTGCCCGACGCGCTCAACCACGGCTGGCGCGACTACGGGTCCAGGGTCGGCATCTGGCGCACCATGGAGAGCCTGGACCGGCACGGCATCCGGGCCAGCGTGCTGCTGAACTCGGCGGTCGCCGAGCACCACCCGCAGATCATCGCGGCGGGCCTCGAGCGGAACTGGGCCTGGCTCGCGCACGGGCGGACCAACTCCATCCCGCAGGCCGGGATGACCCGCGACGAAGAGCGCGTGTTCCTCACCGAGGTCGTCGAGACCATCACCGCCGCCACCGGCAGGCGGCCGCAGGGCTGGATGGGGCCGGGCCTGACCGAGACGTTCAACACTCCGGCCCTGCTCGCCGAGCTCGGCCTGAGCTACACGCTGGACTGGACGAACGACGACCAGCCGTACTCGTTGAACGTGCCGGGCATGATCAGCGTCCCGTACTCGGTCGAACTCAACGACCTGCTGCTGTTCGGCAGGGGGATCACCGGCCCGGAATTCCTCCGGATGGTCAAGGACCAGTACGAACAGCTGCACGCCGACTCCGAGCACGGCGGCCGGGTCATGGCGCTCGCACTGCATCCGTTCGTGATCGGCCAGCCGTTCCGGCACAAGTACCTGGACCAGGCGCTGGAGTACCTCGCGTCGCGGCCGGACATCTGGCTGACCACCAGCGACGAGATCGCCGGGCACTACCTGCGCTGACTGTCCACGAAGGACACGCGATCGGGTGTGCCGCCATGGTCTAGGCTCGCTGGCATGCCGGACACGCAGTACGAAGACCTGCTACGCCACGTGCTCGAAACGGGTGCCCGTAAGGAAGATCGCACCGGGACGGGCACGCGGTCGATTTTCGGTCACCAGTTGCGCTACCGCCTGTCCGACGGGTTTCCGCTCATCACAACGAAAAAGGTCCATTTCCGCTCGATCGCGTACGAGCTGCTGTGGTTCCTGCGCGGAGACTCGAACGTCACCTGGCTGCGGGAGCACGGCGTCACCATCTGGGACGAGTGGGCCGCGCCCGACGGTGGTCTCGGCCCGGTCTACGGCGTCCAGTGGCGGTCGTGGCCGACCCCCGGCGGCGGCCACGTCGACCAGATCAGTGAAGTCCTCCGCACGCTGCGCGAGAACCCCGATTCACGCCGCATGATCGTGTCCGCGTGGAATGTGGCCGAGCTCGGGCGGATGGCGCTGCCGCCGTGTCACCTGCTGTTCCAGTTCTACGTCGCCGACGGCAAGCTCTCCTGCCAGCTGTACCAGCGCAGCGCGGACCTGTTCCTCGGCGTGCCGTTCAACATCGCGAGCTACGCGCTGCTGACGCACATGATCGCCGACCAGGTCGGCCTCGGCGTCGGCGACTTCATCTGGACCGGCGGCGACTGCCACATCTACGACAACCACGAGGACCAGGTCCGCACGCAGCTCGCCCGCGAGGCGCGGCCGTTCCCCGAGCTCAGCCTGAAGCCGGCGGACGACCTGTTCGCCTACACCTACGAGCACATCGCGCTCGGCGGCTACGACCCGCACCCCGGTATCAAGGCGCCGGTGGCGGTGTGATCGGGCTCGTCTGGGCCCAGTCGGCGAACGGCGTCATCGGCCGCGACGGCGCGCTGCCGTGGCACCTCCCGGAAGACCTGAAGCATTTCCGCGCGCTGACCACGGGCGCGACCGTGCTCATGGGCCGCCGCACCTGGGAGTCGCTCCCGCCGCGGTTCCGCCCGCTGCCCGGCAGGCGCAACCTGGTGCTGTCGCGCCTGCCGCAGGAGGGGGCGGAGACGTTCCCCGACCTGCCGAGTGCGCTCGCCTCGGAGACCGGGGACGTGTGGGTGATCGGTGGCGCGGCCGTCTACACGGCGGCGCTGCCGTTCGCGGACCGCGTCGTGGTCACCGAGATCAAGGAGTCCTTCGAAGGCGACACCTGCGCGCCGGAAGTGGGGCGCCCGCCGGACTCCACCGGTCCTTGGCTCGAGTCGACGACCGGGTTGCACTACCGGGTCTTGACCTGGGACCTGAGTCAGGCGGCGATGTCGTCCAAGCGCCGGACGAACGTGACGCGGTCGAACCCCGGGCCGTCGTAGTCCGGCTGGAAAGGCCTGCCGTCGAGTTCTGCGGGGCCGGGGTCGGCCACGAAGCCGATGCTGGTGTGGAACGCGTACGACCCGGCGTTGCCGGCCGGTGTCACCGCGCGCACCACCGACCGTCCATTGAGGACACTGTAGTCGAAGAACCTCCGGTAGAGATGCTGGGCGATCCCGCGCCCGCGATAGTCCGGCGAGACGCCGGTGAAATGGACGTAGCTCTCGTCGGGGCGGCTCTGTGACAGGAAACCGATCAGGAAGCCGATCACCGCACCGTCATGCTCGACGAGCCGGCTGCCGTCGGTGAAATGCTGGAAGTAGAACCGCGGCAGCACCAGCGCGCGGTCCTTCGCTCCCGAGCCCGCCCACCAGCGGTCCATCGCGGCCAGGACCTTGGGGTGGTCGTCCGGCACCGGGTTCCGGATCAGCGCGCCGGGGAGGGAGGGCAGCTCATCGTCCATGTGGCCACCCTAGGAGCAGGCACCGCGGGTGAGCGGCTCCTGAGTTGCTCGGGTCTCGGGCGTCGACGCGTGCCGAGTTCCGCGACAACCACAAACGAATCATGACCAGAGCCCCGGCACCGGTGGCGGTGTCACGACTCACCCAGTTGGAAGTGCCAGATGACCAGCGCCGGCGCACCTGCGCTGGCGGCCCGTGTCGCTTCGGGCACCATGTCGGCCAGACACCACGGCCACAGCTCCCACGGTCCTACCGCCCCGAATGTGCTTGTCCGATCCGCGGGCCCCGGCCGTTCGCTGGTCGGCACGGGAGGTTCCTCGCAGCGACGCACGTGCAGTCCCACCGGCAGCGCGGCACGCAGGTAGTCCCCGGTCAAGTGGCGGTAGGCGCTCAGCCGTCCAGGTCGGCCATCAGCACTGCGCACGGGTGGAATCGCGCCCTGCGCCACTCGCTCGGGGTGGATGTCGGCGATCACCAGGTGCCCGCCCGGACGCAGAACCCTGGCGAACTCCGCCAGCACCGGCTCGAGCGCCGGGATGTGGGTCAGTGCCAAGGCGCACACGACCAGATCGACCTCGGCGTCGGCCACCGGGAGTCGGTGCAGATCACCGAGCAGGAACTCGCACCGCGGCACCCGCGTACGCGCCCGCGCGAGCATGTCGGGCGAGCCGTCCACACCGATGACCCGATGACCACGCCCGGCCAGAAACTCGGCATAGCGACCAGTTCCGCACGCGGCGTCCAGAGCGACACCCACGGGCAGGGAGTCCACGATCTCCTTGACCACGGGCTCGTCGATGTCGAACGCCGAGTTGGGCCGGTCATACGTCGCCGACCACAGTCGATAGCCCGTCACCGTGTCGAGCCGGTCGACTTCCACGGCTGCTTTCGCCAACGCCTCGTCGGCGAGCACTCTGCGGATCTCCGCGATTCGGGCCTCCACGAAGTCGCGGTCGAACTCTCCGGTGAATGCGCGCAACAAGGCAATGCCCTCAAGTCCGAGCAGGTACGCCCGCGGGTCTTCATAGATCACCCGACGGAGGCTAACGACGCGTCTCCGGGTGAGCCATTGAATTATCGGGGTTCTTCGCTGCCGACCGCTCGGTTTCACAGTGGCCGATGGAGAGCCAATCTTCTCGGCGCGGATATGGCGACCCAATACTTCCTCGAAGTCGAATCCGCTACTCCGCTTCGTTGACGATGTCGTCGATGTCCTTACCGGAATCCCGGATGGCCTTGTACGACTCCTCGACGATCGCACTGCCCAGAACGCCGCCGGCGAACCCACCGGTGGCACCGCCGAACCGCCCGCCGAGCGCGCCTCCCGCGAGACCGCCGATGGTTCCGGCGGTAACTTCGTCCGCTGGCTTCCCGTCCGACAGCTCGTAGCCGATCGCCGCGCCGGTCATCATCCCGCTCGTCACCCGTGCGAGCTTCTTGGTGATCTTCGCGGTCTGCTGCCCTGCCCGGAAATCGTCCGCGGCCTGGGTGGCCACCGTCCTCAGCGCGTTACGCTTCTCGGTCAGCTCAGCCTGGCGTTCCGGTGGAATGCTGCCGTCTGGCAAGCGCACGGTCCGCTTGAAGTCGGTCAGCTCGCGCGCGGAGTTGCGCGCGTTTTCCGCCGAGGTGGCGAACTTCTTCTGCGCCTTCTCCTGCATCTTCTCGAAGTTGTGCCCGGCGCCTGCGTCCAAGGTCGCGAGCCCCATCTTGATCGGGTTCACCAGGTCGTCGCCGATGCTGTCGGCGATCTTCTGGGGAACCGGCTTACCAGCGTCGTCCACGTATTCGAGCCAAGCGGCGTTCCGCTTCGCGGTCTTGACGAGGCCGTCGAGTGTCGCACGCGCCTCCGTGCCCTCCGGCTGCTGATCGCGAAGACCCGCCAGCGCCTTCGCCTGGTCCTTGGCAGGTTCGACGCCTGCCTCGATCTCGGCCTTGACTTCCAACGCCCTCGGCCCGCTCACCGGAGCCGCCGGCTGTTGGTAGCCACGCCGGATCGTCGGCTTCGGCTTCGGGGGCGGGACGAGGTACTTGTTCCGCGGACCCGCGAGGTGCTCAAGTCGCTTGGCCTCGGTTTCCGCCTCATCCGCGAGCTTCGCCGTGGCCTTCCAGGCTTGGAGCGAACCCACCGGTCCCTTATCCCGCTTCCTGGCCAGCTGATCCGCGCGCTCGCGGACCTTGTCGGCGGCTTGCTCGATCTCCGCTGCCGTCTCCACCGCCTTCAGCCCGTTGACCTGTGTGGTGTTCCCGCCTGCCGATCCGGTGTCACGGGTCTTCAGGTAGACGTTGCCCTTTCCGGTTTCCTTGGCTCGCTTGTTGTTCTCTTCGCGTTCGTTGTCGCGGGCGTTGAGCGCCTTGAGTTTCCGATCGTTCTGATCTTCGATCGGGTTCTTCGGCGCTCGTTCAATGGAGGCTTTTCCGGCTTTTTTGGCTTCTTCTGGCCGCTGCGGCGATTTCACGTTCTGTGCGGGGGAACCGGCCTTGGTCTCCTTCTGCGCCTGCTTGGCCCGACTCGGATTCACCTGCGGTGAAGCTTTGGTCTGCTTCGGAGCGGCTGGAGCGGCCTTCGGCTGCGGCTTGGCGGCGGTGGCGTCCCCGTCCAACAGTTTCGCGTGCGCGGAAGTCGCACCCAGCACGCCGAAAGCCATCGCGATAAAGCCGCCGGAAAGCGTGTATTTGATCACCCTGGCCACGGCTACTGTCGTGTCCTTCATGCTTCGCTCCCTTATCCGGTGAGGTATGCGGCGTCGAGCAGCATGGGCCGGGCCGGTTCATTGGTGATTCATCCCGGTGGCTCGGGTTCGACCCGCGGAAGCGGGAATCGCTCAGACGAGACGCGTGACCGTGTAGACGAGCGCGGCGGCAGGGAGGTTGGGTACCCACGCGGTGACGATGTTGCCAGCCACCGCCCAGCGGACAGTCGAGCGGCGCCGCGTCGCGCCGGCACCCATGATCGCGGAGGTGATCACGTGCCTGGTGGAGATCGGCGCGGCGAACACGAAGGCGGTGAAGTACAGGCCTGCTCAGCCCGTTCGCCGACTCGCCGGTGATGGCCAGCCTCGCCGTCGTCTGCTTCGGTTCGGCTCATTACCCACTGGGCGTCGCCGCGATGGCCATGGGCGACCAGGAGTTGGCCGTGCACCGCGCTCCAGCACAACCTCGCTTTGGCACACTGGCCCGCCGTCGCACTGTGCGAAACCCGTCATGCGGAAGCGGCGGCGGTGAGACCAGACCTATGACATCACGCACGGTCAGTCGGCAACGCTTGCTGCCGGACGGACGCGAGCTCGTTTGGCGAGCATGCTGATGGAGACCAGCGCGACCACGGCAAGCACGATGATGTAAACCGACACGGACATCGACGTCCCGGTGGATTCGAGCAGCAGGACCATGATGAACGGTGCGAGCCCGCCGCCGACCACCGCGCTGAGCTGGTAGCCGAGTGAGGCGCCGGTGTAGCGCATTTCGGGGGTGAACAGTTCCGCGAACAACGCGGCCTGCGGGCCGTACATGATGCTGAGGAACACGCTGGCGACGAACGAGCCGACAACCAGTAGCGGTAAGGACGCGGCGTCGATCAGCAGGAACATCGGCACCGCCCAGATGAGCAGGCCGACCGCGCCGAAGGTGTAGATCTTGATCCGCCCGATCTTGTCGGACAGCCCCGCTGCCAGTGGGATGATCGCGAGCTGCGTGCAGCTGATCAGCAGCGTCGCGGTGAGCACAGTGGTCCGGTCCATGCCGAGTTCGCGGGTGGTGTAGTCCAAGGTCCCGGTGATCAGGATGTAAAAGGTCGCGGTGTTGACCGTGAACGACCCACCTGCGAGCAGGACCGTGCCGAGGTGGTTGCGCAGGATTTCCCGCAGCGGCGAGCTCTTCCTGGTCGTCGCCGCGGCGGCCGCCCGGCGGAATTCGGGTGTTTCCTCGACGTGCCGGTGGATGTACCAGGCCAGAGCGAGTACGAGAACACCGACGAGGAACGGCACTCGCCAGGCCCACGTCAGGAAGTCCGCGGCTGGCGCGACCTTGGACGCGACGAGGAAGACGGTATTCGCGAGCACGACGCCGATCGGGACGCCGAGTTGGACGAGGCTGCCGTAGAGCCCGCGTTTGCCTTCGGGGGCGTATTCGGTGGCGAGCAGCATCGCGCCGCCCCATTGCGCCCCGACCGCGACGCCTTGGACGAGTCGTAGCAGCACGAGGATCAGGGGCGCGGCGATGCCGATCGACGCGTACGTGGGCAGCAGGCCGATGGCGGTGGTCGCGACGCCCATGACGGCGATCGCCAGTACCAGAACGGGTTTGCGCCCCCGTTTGTCCCCGAGGTTCCCGGCGATGATCCCGCCCAACGGCCTGGCGAGAAACCCGACCGCGAAGGTGGCGAACGAGGCGAGCACCCCGGCAGCCGGATTCCCGGCGGGAAAGAACGTCTTCCCGAAGACCAACGCCGCCGCGATACCGAATACAAAGTAGTCGTACCACTCGACCGAGGCGGCGAGCGCGGCGGCGGTGGCGGCCCTTCGGCGATGCTTGGTCGAGATGATCGGGTCTGGTGCCATGAGGATCACCCTTCAGCGGGTCGGAGAGTCCCGCGAAGTTAGCAACCGCTTAGTATGTGGTCAACGTCTCAGTCGGGTGAATCGATACCGACCAGACGGTATGCGGACCGGCCGCTGGTCCCGCCAATGCGGGTCTTAAGTCCCTGGGGGCGACCGCCCCGCCGCGCGACCGTGGACAGGCCGCCGGAAAACCGGCGCCGTCCGGGGAGGTCGCGATGAGGCTCGTGCGCTTGTGGGTAGGCATTGTCTTGGTGGCGGTGGGCGTGTTCGGGATCCTGGACGCCGCCGGGATCGTCGGATTCGGCGTGACCGTCGGACGCTGGTGGCCGCTGGCGGTGATCGGGCTGGGGCTGTCGGCCATGTGGTCGGAGCGGCGAGTTTCGTTCGGCCCGGTGGCCGTCACCGGCCTCGGGCTGATGCTGCTGGCCGGTCAGCTGGAGTGGGCGGACAGGGACCTGTTCTGGCCGGCGCTACTGCTGCTGGCGGGCGCTGCACTGCTCGCCGGGCTATGGCGCCGGGAGACGGGACGGCCCGCGCGCGAGGACTCACTGGTGATGTTCGGCGGCGCCAAGACGGTGGACCGCTCCGAGCACTTCCGGCATGCCGACGTGGCGGCCATCTTCGGAGGTGCGACGCTGGACCTGCGGCACGCGCACGTGGATGGCGAGGCGAGCGTCGACGCGTTCGCGCTCTTCGGCGGCGTGGACGTGCTCGTGCCCAAAGACTGGCAGGTGACGATCGGCGGCCTGCCGATACTCGGCGGCTACGACGACAAGACCACCGGTGGTGACGAGCCGCGCCCGGACGCGCCGCACCTGAAGGTCAACGCCACTGCTGTCTTCGGCGGCGTCGGCGTCGCCAACGAACCGAAATGACTCTCCGTGGACGGGCCACCGGCGTGGTGCCAGGTCTGCTGGCGAGCGCCGTTCTCCTCGGCTGCGGCGCCGAACCCGGCGCGCCTGCCCCCAGTCCCTCGCAGACGAGCGCCCCGCTGCCCGCGACCAGCCCGCCCGCGGTGATCACAGTGACCGGAACCATCATCGAAGGCGTCGAACCCGGCTGTCTCGTCTTGACCACGGGATCGGCGCTCTACCTGCTGATCGGTGGTGCCCGCGCGGCGTTGGTGCCGGGCCGTACGGCCACTGTCCGCGGTCGCCCGCGCCCCGGCCTGGCGACCACCTGCCAGCAGGGCGTCCCGTTCGAAGTCGAAACCGGCTCCGCGCCGAGTTGACGCCGCGGCGCCCTGAACGAGGAGACCATCATGCGCCTGTCCTCGCTGCTCGTGTTACCGCTCGCCTCGACGTCGCCCGGTTCGAGGCGGGCGCCGAACCCTGTGCCCGTGCGGTGACACGTCAGGTCATCCCGCCCGCCACGGCTCGGTCGACTCCATCCCCGAATGCCTCGAGCCGGGACGTGCGGACCGGTACCGACTGGACGGTATCCATGTGACGTAATCGGCTTCGACTGTGACCATGGTGAAACCCTGGTCCGGCACAATGAGCCGCATGGGGGCAGAAGAACGCGACAAGGACTGCCTGTGGGTGACTGTCGGGCACAGAGAGCAAGGTGAAGATCCCCGCCGCTCCCGCTTCGGCAGGGGACAGCTCGTCACAGTCCGGCGTGGCAAACGGGGTTTCGCGAGCGTGCGCTGCGACTGCTGCGACTCGACGCTGCGCGTGATGGTGCACGGCTCGCGCTATGACCGGTCGATGGGCACCGCGCGGCAGGACGACAACCTGCTACGGGTCACCGCCTTCGCCTGGCTCGGCTTCCTCGCCGGGATCATTCCCTTCGCATGGGGAGCGGGCGTGCTGGTGTCGGCCGTGTGCGCCGCGGTGGGCGTGGCGATCGGGCTGCGCTGGATGCCGATGGACGAAGCGCCGAAGCGGTACCCGATCGCGTACGTGATCGGTGGCTCGAAACCGTTGAAGCATGTGGTGCGCGGCGCCTACGTGGCGACCTACGAAGCCGCTGTGACGTAGCCCGCGCTTGGATACCTACTAGTCGGTATGCGACGCTGTCCCGGTGTCACACCGTCCGTGCGCCCAGCATCCGCAGCACGAGCTCGCCGTATTCGCGCCCGAGCGCGGCGGGGGTCTGCCGGGTGCGGTCGGTGTACCAGCGTGCGACGTCGACACCGAGCGAGAGCACCGCGCGGGCGGCCGTCCACGCGTCGGGGACGGTGAACACGCCGTCGGCCACACCCTGGCCGATGACCTCGCGCACCGTCTGCTCGATCCGGCGGCGCAGCTCGGCGACGATCGCGAGCTCCTTCTCGGGCAGCGCCTGCAGCTCGTACTGGACCACGCGCGCGACCGTGTGCCTGCGCGCGTGCCAGGCGACGAAGTCCTCGGTCAGCTCGCGGATCGTCTCGGCAGGGCCGAGCTTGCGCGAGACCACGTTCTCGACCAGCGCGAGCGTCTGCTCGTGGCCGCTCTTGCTGATCGCGAAGAGCAGCGCGGCCTTGGACGGGAAGTGCACGTAGAGCGCGGCGGGGCTCATCCCGGCGGCGCCCGCGATGTCCCTGGTGGTGGTCGCGTGATAGCCCCGGCGGGCGAACGACTCGACCCCGGCGAGCATCAGGCGGCGTGCCGCTTCGGGCTGGACGTCCGGCCACAGTTCGGCGGGCAGCGACACGGTCATCGCCAGATCCTCCTCCATCACCGGCGGGGTTGACACACCCCGCACGTTCCACCCAGTGTAGTAAGCGGGCGCTTAGTCAGAACAGGAGATCCACACCAGTGAACTCGTTCAAAGATCGGGTGGCCATCGTCACCGGAGCCAGCCGGGGTATCGGGCTGGGCATCGCCAAAGAACTCGTGGAACGCGGCGCCAAGGTGTGCATCACCGCGCGCAACCCGGAACCGCTGGCCGAGGCGGTCAACGAACTCGGCGGCCAGGACGTGGCCATCGCCGTCGCGGGCAAGTCGGACAACGCCGAGCACCAGGCCGAGGCCGTCGCCAAGACGATCGAGGCCTTCGGCAGGCTCGACATGCTGGTCAACAACACCGGCATCAACCCGGTCTACGGCCCGATGCTCGACATCGACTTCGCCGCGGCCGCCAAGATCATGGCGGTGAACCTGCTGGCCCCGCTGGCGTGGACACGCGCGGCGCGCGACGCGTGGATGGGTGAGCACGGCGGTTCCGTCGTCAACGTCGCCTCGGTCGCCGGCCTGTTCGCCTCGCCCGGCATCGGCATGTACGGCGTCAGCAAGGCCGCGCTGATCCGGATGACCACCGAGCTCGGCGCCGAGCTCGGCCCGAAGATCAGGGTCAACGCCGTCGCGCCCGCCGTGGTCAAGACCAAGTTCGCCACCGCGCTGTACGAAGGCCGCGAGGAGGAGGTCGCCTCGGCGTACCCGATGAAGCGGCTCGGCGTGCCGTCCGACATCGCGGGCGCGGTCGCCTTCCTGCTGTCGGAGGAGGCGGGCTGGATCACCGGCCAGACACTGGTCCTCGACGGTGGTATCACGCTGGTCGGTGGCATGTGAGCACGGAGATCGCGGGCGCGGGCGTCGTCATCACCGGTGGCGGTGGCGGGATCGGCGCCGCGCTGGCCCGTAAGTTCGCGGGCGCGGGCGCGCGGGTGGTCGTGTCCGACCTGTCCGCCGACGGCGCGCAGGCGGTCGCCGAGGAGATCGGCGGCACCGCCGTCACCGCGGACGCGGCGAGCGAAGAAGGCATCGAGCGGCTGATCGCGGTCTCGCGGGAGAAGCTCGGCGCCATCGATCTGTTCTGCGCCAACGCGGGTATCGCGCCCAACGGTGGCCCGGAGACCCCCGAGGATGTCTGGGCGCGTGCCTGGGACGTCAACGTCATGGCGCACGTGCGCGCCGCCAAGCTCCTCCTGCCGGACTGGCTGGAGCGCGGCAAGGGTCATTTCCTGGCCACGGTTTCCGCGGCGGGCCTGCTGACCAGTCTCGGCTCCGCGCCGTACGCGGTGACCAAGCACGGCGCGCTGGCCTTCGCCGAATGGCTGAGCGCCACCTACCGCCATCGCGGCGTCACGGTGCAGGCGCTGTGCCCGCAGGGCGTCAACACGGACATGTACCAGTCCACCGGCGAGGCGGGCGCGCTGCTCATGGGCGCGTCGCTGATCGAGCCGGAGAAGGTGGCCGAGGACGCGCTCAAAGCCGTTGGCGGCGACGAGTTCCTGATCCTGCCGCACCCCGAGGTCGCCCAGTACTACGCCGCGCGCGCGACCGCGACCGACCGCTGGCTCGGCGGGATGAACAAGCTGCAGCGGAAGGTCGAAGACGCACTTGGCTGAGGACTGGGAGCCCGAGGTCGCGGAACTGCGGCGCAGGCGTGCGCTCGCCGAGCGGATGGGCGGCACCGAGAAGGTCGCCCGTCAGCACGGCGCGGGCAGGCTGACGGTCCGCGAGCGCATCGAAGCGCTGGTGGACCAGGGTTCCTTCGACGAGGTCGGCGCGCTCGCCGGTTCGGCCGAGTACGCCGCAGACGGCTCCCTGTCCTCGTTCGTGCCCGCCAACTTCGTGGTGGGCACGGCCCGGCTCGACGGTCGCCGGGTCGCCGTGGGCGGCGACGACTTCACCGTCCGCGGTGGCGCGGCCGACGCGGGCATCATGGGCAAGCAGATCTACGCCGAGCGGCTGGCGAACGAGCTCGGGATGCCGCTGGTGCGCCTGATCGAGGGCACCGGTGGCGGCGGCAGCGTGAAAATGCTGGAGCAGCACGGGTTCACGTACGTGCCGTTCAACCCCGGCTGGGATCTGGTGGTCGACAATCTTTCGGCGGTGCCGGTGGTTTCGGCCTGCCTGGGTCCCGTCGCGGGACTGGGTGCCGCCCGCGCGGTCATGTCCCATCTCTGCATCCTGGTGGAAGGCGCCGGTCAGCTGTTCGTCGCCGGGCCGCCGCTGGTGAAGCACGCGACGGGGGAGGACCTCACCAAGGAGGAACTCGGCGGCGCCGCCGTGCATCGCCGCAGTGGTGCCGTCGACGTGATCGTCCCGTCCGAGGAAGCCGCTTTCCAGGCGGTGCGCGACTTTCTGTCGTACTTGCCATCCAATGTGGACTCCTTGCCGCCCGTTGTGGCCAGTTCGGACGACGTCGCACGTCGCGACGAGGACCTGATTTCGCTCGTGCCCCGCGACCGCCGGAAGCCCTATCGGCTGCGGCCGTTGCTGAACGCGGTGTTCGATACCGGGTCCGTGTTCGACTACGCCTGCTACGGCGGCTCGGCGTACGCCGGACTGGCCAGAGTGGACGGTCACCCGGTCGGCGTCATCGCCACGGATCCCTACCGCGGCGCGACATTGACCGCCGAGGGCGCCGACGCGATCACCCGGCTGGTCGACCTGTGCGAGACCTTCCATCTGCCGATCGTGAACCTGACCGACCAGGCTGGCATGGTGATCGGACTGGCAGGCGAGAAGCGCGGCTCGATCCGCCGCGGCGCGCGGGCGATCACCGCCGTGTACCAGGCGCGCGTGCCGGTCGCGGAGATCATCGTCCGGCGCGTGTTCGGCGTCGGCGGGGCCGGGATCACCAACCGGCACCGGCTGGTCCGCCGCTGGGCCTGGCCGTCGGGGGACTGGGGCTCGCTGCCGGTCGAAGGTGGCATCGAAGCCGCCTACCGCGCGGAAATCGAGGCAGCCGAGGACCCGGCCGCGCACATCGCCGCGATCCGCGAGCGCCTCGACGCGGTGCGGTCGCCGTTCCGCACGGCCGAGAAGTTCGCCGTCGAGGACGTGATCGATCCGCGCGACTCGCGGCCGTTGCTGTGCGAGTGGGTGCGCGACGCCTACCGGGTGCTGCCGAAACTGCTGGGCAGGCCGTCTTTCGGGGTGCGGCCCTGACACCGGTTTGAAAGGTGATCAGGCGGGTACTTCCCCGGCGAGGTGAGAGCTATGGGAACGGGTCCGGTGATTCTGGGCTTCGACGGGACGCCCGTGTCCGAACGCATGATCGCCGAGGTCGGCGGGCTGCTGGGGGAGCGTGACGCGCTGGTCGTGACAGTGTGGGAGACGGGCAGGGTGTTCGACCTGACCGCCGGGCCCGCTGCGACGCTGGCCGGGCCGGTGGCCCCGATCGACATGCGCACCGCCGAGCAGCTCGACAAGGCGGCTCACGACTCCGCGCAGCGGACCGCGCGCCGGGGCGCCGAGCTGGCACTCGAGGCGGGCTTGCGCGCGGAAGGGCTCGCCGTCGCCGACGAGGTGACGGTGGCCGAGACCCTGGTCCGGCTGGCCACCGAGCACAAGGCGTCCGTGATCGGCGTCGGCGCGCACCGGCACGGCAGGCTGAGCGAATTGCTGCTCGGCAGCACCTCGAAGGACGTGCTGCGGCTCGCGCCGTGCCCGGTGCTGGTCATCCGCGACGAGTCGTGAATGTTCGCGACGGTCAGCGCATTCGGCGTCACTCCCCGCCGGGTCAGGGATAGGCGGGGAAGTTCGGCGGGCGGCGCTCGTTCCAGCTGGCGAGTCCCTCCGGGAGTTCCGGGCGGCCGAACGAGTCGAGCATCAGCGCCGTGGCTTCCTTCGCGGCCGCTTCGAGCGGGAGCGCGGCTTCGCGGAACAGCTGTTCCTTCATGATGGCCATCGAACGCGGGGCGCTGTGCGTCGCGAGTTCGGTGGCGTAGGCGTGCGCGCGCGGCAGAAGCTCTTCGGGGGCCACCACTTCCTGCACGAGCCCGTAGTCGAAGGCCTGCTCGGCGGTGAACGTGCGGCCGGAGAGCAGGAGATCGAGCGCGCGGCCGCGGCCGACGAGGTCGGGGAGCAGCTTCGCGACGCCGTATTCGGCGACCAGCCCGCGCCGGGCGAACGAGGTGGCGAACTTGGCGCCAGCGGCGGCGAACCGGATGTCCGCCGCACAGGCGACGACGAAACCGAGCCCGGCGCAGCCGCCGTTGATCGCGGCGATCACCGGCTTCGGCGTGAAGGCCGCCGCGAGCACGTTGCGGAACCCGTCGTGATCGTCGAGGTCCGCGGCGGGCGGCGCGCTGGAGATGTCGTCGAGCAGCCCGAGATCCGCGCCAGGGCAGAAGGCGCGCCCGGCGCCGGTGACGACGACGGCGCGGATCGCCGGGTCCTCGCCCGCCTGGCGCAGCAGGGTGCCGTAGCGCAGCTGCATGGCCTGATCCATGGCGTTGTGCCTGGCGGGCCGGTCGAAGGTCACCGTGGCGACCCCGCCGTCGACCACGTGGCCGACACCGTCCACTGTGGACTGCTGATCGGGTCCTGGGCTCATGCCTCCATACTAAGCGGGCGCTTAGCTTTCGTCGAGGGGTTGACGGGCCAGGTGCGGCCTCCTAACGTCGGCATACCGACTGGTCGGTGCGAACTGCGAAGGGTGCCTGAATGATCCCGTATGCCGCGATGCCCCTCCTCGGCACCGAGTCACGCGACCGGGGGTAGTGTTCATGGCTGTCCGGGTGACAATGCCGCGCCGAGACCAACCAGTCGGTACGCTTACCGTCCGAGTGGGACGGTCCGCGGCCTGGCGGGCCAGGCAAGGTGACGAAGGTGGCACTGCGATGACGAGAGCAAGTACCCGTAAGCCGGCCGTCGCCGCCGACGTGCACGCCGACGAGACCTCCGTGCCGCGGCGGCTGCTTTCCCATGCCACGAAGCTCTTCGCCAAGAAGGGCTTCGACCGCACCTCGGTCCAGGAGATCGTGGAGGCGGCAGGCGTCACCAAGGGCGCCATGTACCACTACTTCGGCTCCAAGGACGATCTCCTCTACGAGATCTACGCGCGCGTCCTGCGCGAGCAGACCGAGCAGCTGGAGAACGTCGCGGTCACCGAGCTGCCACTGCGTGAGCGCCTGCGCGCCGCCGCGTCGGACGTCGTGGTCTCCACGATCGCCAACCTCGACGACAACAAGATCTTCATGCAGTCGATGCACCAGCTCAGCGCCGAGAAGCAGAAGGCGGTACGCGCGGAACGCCGCAAGTACCACGAGCGCTTCCGCACCCTGGTGGAGGAGGGGCAGTCGACCGGCGAGTTCCGGGACGACAAGCCCGCCGACGTCATCGTCGACTTCTTCTTCGGTTCAGTGCACCACCTCGGTTCCTGGTACCGCCGCAGCGGTTCGCTTTCGGCCCGTCAGGTCGGCGACCACTACGCCGACCTGCTCCTTTCGTCGTTGCGCCCTGACTAGGGCGTGTCTCGTGGCTCTTGCACGCGGTAGCCGCGCCCAGGCGGCCGCTGGCGGCACCGCGCGATCACCCGAGTACAACCCGGTACGAGGATGATCCCGCGGCACCGCCGGCGACCACCTGGATCACGACTCCCATCGCACAAGATCCACGAGACACGCCCTAATCCGGCGGGCGGGATCTGGCGAACACCGATCGCGGCCTGATCTCGTCGAGCCTGCGTTCCACCACCGTGCCCACCGGCCAGAACCTGATCAGATCGAGCAGCGACTCGGCTATCTCCGGCGCCAGTTCGGACTCGTAGCCCGCCGCGCCGAGACCTGACCGCAGCGCTTCGACGTACTCGGCCTTGGTGAAGCCGGGGAGCTCGGCCACTCGTGCCGTGGTGGAAGCCCGGCTGGAACTCAACCCGGAGAACCCCCTGCCGCAGCCACATTCGCCGTCGGGATTCCGTTCGTCGTCGGCGCAGGCCATGCCGATGAAGACGAGTTCGCCCTCGACGCATCCGTTGTAGTCGTTCGTCCGCATGCCCTGGGTCTGGCCGGTGGCCACCAAAAGCTTCATGTCCTTCTCCTGCTCTCGTGTGCTGGTTCGATTGATGATCCAGTGATAGCAGGAGGCACCGACAGTTCCGTGAAAACGACCGGGTCGTGAGTGGTACGGCCGGTTCTAACCGGCCG
>NZ_JBHWEB010000141.1:0-22659 GCF_042734395.1 Amycolatopsis sp. NPDC059657
TCCCAACGCCACATTGGGAGGCTGAAACCTGACGAATGCCGCATTGGGATTTTTTTCCCAGGACCCAGGGCTCAGCACTTGGGGGTGGGGCGGCCTTCCCGCAGGTCGGCCAGCGCGGTCAGCGCACTGTCCAGGGTGGACACCTTGATCAGGTTGAGTCCTTCCGGGACCGCCGACTTCGCCTCGGCGCAGTTGCGCTCGGGCACCAGGAAGTCGGTCGCGCCCGCTTCACGCGCGCCGACCAGCTTGAACGAGATCCCGCCGATCGGCCCGACCGCGCCCTTTTCGGTGATCTCGCCGGTGCCCGCGATGTGCCGCCCGCCCGCGATGTCACCGGTTTCCATCCGGTCGACGATCGCCAGCGCGAACATCAGACCCGCCGACGGCCCGCCGACGTTCTCCAGCGAGATCTTCACGTCGAACGGCACGTCCGCGCGGTCGATCGGGGTCAGCCCGATGAATCCCTCCGGACGGTCGGGCCGCTGGCCCAGTGTCAGCGGGGTGGTCTTCGGGGGCTCGTTGCCGTGCTGGAAGGTGATCGAGATGGTCTGCCCCGGCTTGGTGCCGGCGAGTGCCGCGCGGACGTCCTCCTCGGCGACGATGTCCTTGCCGTTCACGTTCACCAGCCGGTCGCCTGGCGCGAGCACCTTGTCGGCGGGGCTGCCCGCGACGACCTCCTTGGTCAGCACCTTCACCGGGTACTTGAGGTGACGCAGCGCCGCGACCTCCGCGTTGCTCTGCGAGTCCTCGAACTGCTTGACGTTCTCCTGCTTGACCTGATCGTTCGTCTCGCCCGGCTTGAAGTACTCCTCGCGCGGCGCCAGCGCGTACCGGCCGCTCGCCCACAATCCCAGAGCGCTGAACAGCGTGACGCCGTCGCGCAGCGAGACCGTGGTCATCCGGAGTTCGCCGGTCGTCGGGAACTCCTGGTGCCCGTTGATCTGGACGACGGGCTTGCCTGCCTCGTCCTTGCCGAGCGTGTCGTAGGTCGGGCCAGGGCTGATCGCGACGAACGGCACCGGCGCGAAGAAGCCCAGCGCGGCGAACACGAGGAACAGCACGGCGCTGATCACCAGCGTCCAGCCGCGCCTGCTCAGCCGGTGGTCCCGCTCCGGCGGCGGCGGAGGGCCGGACGGCAGCGGCTGATGCGATTCGACAGCGGTTTCATCGCGGGGCGTGCTCACGGTCGACAGCGTACGGTGACGGTGTTCGCTTCGCGGTGAAGGGCACGCACTCCTCACCGGTCGGAGCCCTCAACCAGTGGTCTATCCGCGTACGGTGGTGTCATGAGCAAACCCCCCTTCGGCTTCGGACCGTCCGATCCCGAAAACGATCCTTCTGACCCTGGGCAGCCGCCCGCTGACGCGTTCAATCAGCTGGGTCAGATGCTCAGCCAGCTGGGCCAGATGCTCAGCCAGGCTGGCACTTCGACCGGGCCGGTGAACTACGACCTGGCCAAGCAGATCGCGTTGCAGAACCTCAGTGGCAGCGGCGAGGGCAAGATCGGCTTCTCGTCGGCAGGCGGCGATTCGAGCACCGCCGTCCGTGACGCCGCGCACCTGGCCGAGCTCTGGCTGGACGCCGCCACGATCCTTCCGGCCGGCGCCGCGAAGACGGTCGCCTGGTCCGCGCGTGACTGGGTGGAGAAGACCCTGCCGACTTGGCAGCGGCTCTGCGACCCGGTGGCCCGCCAGGTTTCCGGCGCCTGGGTGCAGGCGCTGCCCGAAGAGGCCAAGCAGGCCGCGGGCCCGTTGCTGTCGATGATGGGCTCGATGGGCGGCATGGCGTTCGGCTCGCAGCTCGGCGGCGCGCTCGCCGCGCTCGCCCAGGAGGTGCTCACCTCCTCCGAGGTCGGCCTCCCGCTCGGCCCGGACGCGACCTCGGCGTTGCTCCCGGCGAACATCGAGAAGTTCACCGAGGGACTGGAGCTGCCCAGCAGCGAGGTCCTCGTGTTCCTCGCGGCCCGCGAGGCCGCGCACCAGCGCCTGTTCGCGCACGTGCCCTGGCTGCGCCAGCGGCTGCTCGCGACGGTCGAAGAGTTCGCCAACGGCATCTCGGTCGACACCTCGGCGCTGGAGCAGATGGTCGGCCAGATCGACCCGGCCAACCCGGCGAGCATCGAAGAGGCCATGTCCTCCGGCCTGCTCGAGCCCAAGACCACCCCCGAGCAGCAGGCCGCGCTGACCAGGCTCGAAACCCTGCTCGCGCTCGTCGAGGGCTGGGTGGACGTCGTCGTGGCCGAAGCCGTCGGCGACCGCCTCCCCGGCGCGGACGCGCTGCGTGAGACGCTGCGCCGCCGCCGCGCCACCGGCGGTCCCGCCGAGCAGACCTTCGCCACCCTCGTCGGCCTCGAACTCCGTCCCCGCCGCATGCGCGCGGCCGCGGCGCTGTGGAAGCTCGTCGGCGACCAGTACGGCATCGAGAAGCGTGACGGCCTCTGGTCGCACCGCGACCTCATGCCGACCGCCGAAGACCTCGACGACCCGATGGAGTTCGCCGAGCAGCTCGGCAAGACCGGCGACAACGCCGACCTCGACCCCATCGCCGAGCTGGAGAAGACCCAGCGCGCCGAGGACGCGGCCAAGGGCGAGACCGGCAAGCCCGAAGATGCGGCCCAGGGCGAGACCGACAAGCCCGAGGACCCGAAGCCCGACAAGTAGCTCCCACGCGAAACGGGGCCTGAAGCGACCGCTGCTTCAGGCCCCGTTTCGCGTCGGGTCGTGAGTGGTACGGCCGGTTCTAACCGGCGATACCGCTCACGACCCCCACGCGCGAAGTCAGCCAGAAATCCTTGTAGCCCCAGTAAAAGCCCGCCGCGTCACGGCGTCTCGATCTCGATCCCCCATCCCGCCGCGGCGGAGAGCCCCTCGAGGAACCCGATCGCCCGCTCGGTCTTCGGGTACCGCCGCACCAGCGCCCAGAACCCTGCGCTGTGACTGGCCACCCGCAGGTGGGCCAGCTCGTGCACCAGCACGTAGTCCAGCACCCACGGCGGCACCTTCCGCAGCCGGTCGCTGACGCGGATGGTCGCGTCCACCGGCGTGCAGGACGCCCAGCGGGTGCGCATCTCCGGCACCCAGCGGACGCTCACCGGGTTCGCCGTGCCGTCGAGGTACTTCGACGACAGGTACGCGCACCGGATCATCAGTGCCTCGTCGGCCCCGCCGCGCACTCGCGGCGGCGGGGGCGCGAGCACCGGCTCGCTGGAGGTGCGCCTGAGCTTGCGCTCCATCTCGGCGACCCAGTGCCGCTCTTCCTTCTTGCTCATCCGCGCGGGGATCATCACGACCAGCGTGTCGCCTTCGAGGCGGGCGCTGACCGTGCGTCTGCGTCGCGGACTGCGTCTCACCTCGACCTTCTCTTCAGCGTTCGTCTCGTCCCGAGTCGTCAGGGAGGGCATCCGTGCTTCGGCCACGCAACAACGGTAAGGCCAGTCACCGACACTTCCGATCCCTGAATGGTCACAGCCCTCAGTTATCCACAGGCGAGTTTCGCTGTGGATAACCGGCCCTCCGCGGAGCCGACCGTGAGCCACCATTTGTCACCCTGAGTGCCATGGATGATCAGTCACACCCTCAGCTGCTGCCCGGCCTCCAAGTGCTCGAACGCGGCACGGCGGAAGTCCAGATCGGGCTCGACCCCCGGCACGCCGTGGTCGCCGGCGGGCTCGATCCCGAGGTCATCGAGGCGCTGCGAGCGCTCGACGGCCGCCGCACCCTGCGGAACCTGCTCGAAATCGCGGGCGAGCACACCGAGGAGTTCAAGCAGCTGCTCACCGGGCTGCACCGGCGCGGGCTGCTCCGCGAAGCCGACCCGAAGAACCGCGGCGGCGAGACCGGCCTGTGGGCGTTGCGCGCCGGCCACCGCGATGACCGGGAACGCGCACGCAGGCGGCACTGCGCGGTGGTCGTCCGCGGCGAGGGCAGGCTGGCGACGGCCGTCGCGGCACTGCTCGCGACCGCGGGCGTCGGGCACATCGACGTGGTCGCCGACGGCACCGTCGGCGTCGGCGACCTCGGCACCGGGCTCGCCGAGCACGACCTGGGCACCTCGCGGCGCCAGGCCATCGCCGAGGCCGTGCACCGCGTCGATCCGACGATCGCCACCACGCGCCTGTTCGGCGACCGCAAACCCGACCTGGTGCTGCTGACCGACGCCGTGGTGCCCGCGCCGGAGGTGCTCGCCGAGCTGATGGCCGCGAAGACCGCGCATCTGCCGGTCCGGATCAGGGACGGCATCGGCATCGTCGGGCCGCTGGTCGTGCCCGGCCGCACCAGCTGCCTCACCTGCGCCGACCTGCACCGCACCGAGCTCGACCAGAGCTGGCCGAGGATCGCGGGGCAGCTGGCGGGCCGCGCGCTGCAGGCGTGCCTGGCCGACGTGCAGTCCTGCGCCGCGCTGGCGGCCGCGCAGACGTTGCGCGCGCTCTGCGCCGACCGCGAGCCGCCGCCGGTGTGGAACACCACACTCGAACTCGACGCCTACGCGGGGACCGTGAAGAACCGCTGGTGGCCGCCTCACGCCAAATGCCAGTGCCGCGCTCGCTGAGAGACGGCCGGCGAATCCCTGCGCGGGACACGGGACGCAAGGCAGAATCGGGGAGTGACCGAATCTCGCGAGTCGACCGAAGACACCGTGATGCCGCGCAAAGGCGCCGCACGCACGGCGAAGCTGGCCAGCATCCCGCTGGGGATCGCGGGTCGCGCGGTCGGCGGCTGGGGGCGGCGGCTGACCGGCCAGAGCGCGGAGGAGGTCAGCGCGACGCTGTCCGCCAAGGCCGCCGAGCAGGTGTTCGAGGTGCTCGGCTCGCTCAAGGGCGGCGCGATGAAGTTCGGCCAGGCGCTGAGCGTCTTCGAGGCCGCGGTCCCCGACGAGATGGCCGCGCCCTATCGCGAGGCGCTGACGAAGCTGCAGTCCGGCGCGCCGCCGATGCCTGCCAGGCAGACGCACCGCGTGCTCGCCGAGCAGCTCGGCCGGTCGTGGACGAGCCGGTTCGCCGAGTTCAACGACGAGCCCGCCGCCGCGGCCAGCATCGGCCAGGTGCACCGCGGGATCTGGCACGACGGCCGCGAGGTCGCGGTCAAGGTGCAGTACCCCGGCGCCGACGAGGCGCTGCGCAGTGACCTGCGCCAGCTGCAGCGGTTCAGCAGGGTGTTCCAGGCGTTCGTGCCCGGCACCGAGGTCAAGCCGCTGCTGGCCGAGCTCGCCGCGCGGATGAACGAGGAGCTCGACTACCTGGCCGAGGCCGACAACCAGCGCGCGTTCGCGAAGGTCTACGCGGACGACCCCGAGGTGCTGATCCCGCGCGTCGTGGCGAGCGCGCCGAAGGTCGTGGTCAGCGAATGGGTCACCGGCACCCCGCTCGCGAAGATCATCGCCAGCGGTGACACCGAAACCCGCAACGAGGTGGGCAGGCTGCTCACCGAATTCCACTACTCGTCGCCGCAGCGCGCACACCTGCTGCATTCGGACCCGCATCCTGGCAACTTCATGCTCACCGAAGACGGCCGTCTGTGCGTGATGGACTTCGGCGGCGTCGCGCGCCTGCCGGACGGCATCCCCAGCCACTTCGGCGAGATGACGCGCCTGGCGCTCGAAGGCCGGTCGACCGAGCTGATGCAGCTGCTGCGTGACTGGGGTTTCATCCGCCCCGGCACGGAACTGAGCGCCGAGGACGTGCTCGCCTACCTGGCGCCGTTCACCGAGCCGCTGGCGTCGGAGACGTTCCACTTCACCCGGCGCTGGCTGCAGAAGCAGGCCGGCCGCGTCGGCGACACCAGGGGCCGCGACTTCCAGACCAGCCGCTCGCTCAACCTGCCGCCCGAGTACCTGATGATCCACCGGGTGACCGCGGGCTCGACGGGCATCCTCTGCCAGCTCGACGCCGAGATCCCGGCGCGGGCGATCGTCGAGCGCTGGCAGCCGGGATTCGCCGCCTAGCGTTACCACATTTCGCCACTGCGTGATTTCAGTTATCCACAGCAGGGCGGAAAACGACGCGGGAGGACCGTTCGCGGGCCCGAGTTGTCCACAACTTCGGCGACCCGGTTCCACCCGGTTGGCCGAGCGGGCACGCTCGGTTCATGACCAAACTCCAGCACACCAGAAGCGAATCACTCAGCCATCTCGCGACCGAAGGCGTGGTGACCGTCAAGCGGCTCCAAGCCGCCGGTGTCTCGACGAGCCGGATCACGGTGCGGTGCCGTCCCGGCGGGCCATGGCGGCGCCTGCTGCCGGGCGTCGTGCTGCTCAGCAACGGCGAACCGACCCGAAGACAGCGGCTACGGGCGCTGATGGCGAGGTTCGGCCCCGACTGCGTCATCACCGGCGTCGACGCGCTCCGCGCGCACGGCGCCGACCTGGCGCAGCCGCTCAGCACCCAGCTGCTCGTTCGGCCGAACAGGCGGGTGCTGCCGGACGAGCTGACGATCATGCACCGCACCACCCACCTGCCGGAGCCGGTGTTCGTCGACGGGCTGCCGTACGCGCCGATCACCCGCGCGATCGTCGACGCCACGCGCCGCGAGTACGAGCAGGAGCCGATCAACCGGCTGGTCAGCCAGTGTCTCTACTGGGGCCTGTGCACGGTGGACGAGCTGCGGGCCGAGCTCGAGACGGGCAACCAGCGCGGCACCTCCGGCATCCGGTCGGCGCTGCGGACCCTGGACCTGTCGGCCGGCACGTACCTCAGCGGACTGGCCAGGCGGCTGCTCCGCTCGTCACCGCTGCCGCCGGCGAGCTGGGACGTCACGGTCTGCGACGCGCGTGGCAAGCCGATCGCGCTCGCCGACGCCTGGTGGGACCAGGTCGGGCTCGCGTGGATGGTGACGCCCGGCGCGCCGGGCGTCCGGCCGGATGGTCATCTCGCGCACCTGAACCTGCTCGCGGCGGGCGTCACGGTGGTCCGGTCCACCTACGAGCAGGTGGCCGAAACCCCGGAGACCATCGTCAGGGAACTGGTCCGCGCGTACGCCACCGCGGCGGCGCGTGACCGCCCGAAAGTGCAGGGGCTACGGCGCCTGCGCGCGGACGAAGCGGCGTAAAGAAATCCATTCACCAATACTCGGAAGGGAGTTTTCCTTCGATATCGCGGACGTGGTCACGTGCGCAGTCAGGACAGAGCCAGCGGAGCGTTCCGGAGTCGCGATCGGCGACCCAGGCCAATGCCCGCAGTGGATCCTCGGTGGCGGTTTTCCTTGTACCACAACGAGAACACGTGACCACGTCGGCGTCGCTCACGGCATTCGACCAAAGTGGACGGTCCGCGCGGCGAGCAGCGAAAGGTCGTCGCGGGCACCGAGATAATGCGCGCTTTCCGGGTCGAGCAATTGCGCGAGAGCGGCATTGTCGGACGCGCTCAGCCGTTCCTCCGCGCCCTGTGCCAGCCAGGTGATCGCGTCGATGGCGGCGGCGCGCACGGCTTCGCCGCCAGGCGCCGGGTGGTGATAGAGCACGCCGAACGAGCTGACGTCGGCCAAGCCCGCCTTGCCGAGCGCGGTCTCCCAGCCGTACGGCATGCGGACACTGCCTTCCATGCCGCCGCGCATCTCCCAGAACCAGATCTCCTTGGCCGCGAGCAGCCGCCGTTCGAGACCGGGTTCGCCGACCCCGAGATCCGCGGGCAGGTGCTGGGTCGGCAGGCCGCCCTCGGCGAGCGCGAGCGTGCCGCCCGTGCGCAGCGCGGTGACCAGCCGGTTGATCCCGGCCTGCTGATCGGGCAGATGATGTACGACCGCAGACGCCCAGACCAGGTCGGCCTCGGGCACCAGTGCACGCAGGTCCTGCTCGCCGAGATTGGCATGCACGGCTTTGACCTGCACGGATCCGCCGCCGGCGCGCGTCGCGACGGATTCGGCCTCGGCGAGCAGCGCCTCAGTGCCGTCGACGAGGACGACCGTGCCGCCGCCGGTCGCCGCGAGCGCGGCGGCGAAGCTCGCGCTCATCCCGCCGGATCCACAGCCGACGTCGACCACGGTCGGCGCGGGCCGCAACCCGGCGGTGAGCCTGGCCGCCACCCCGGCATGCGTCTCGGCATCCAGTTGGTCGGCCCGGCGCATCAGCGGAAGCCGGGACGTCCAGTCGACATCGTCATGTGTTTTCGCAGCCATGGATTCATTGAACCGCAGGCCGGGCAGACCGCCATTTCTATTTGCCGAAACGGCAAGACACGGCTTGGGCCCCGGAGAGACTCGCACCCTCCGGGGCCTTGCCGTTTCACTCAGTGCTGGTGACGGTGAGCGCGTTCGCTCGCCCACTGGGCGAGCTTGCCCCACCGGCGAGCCGCGCGCGCGGATCGGATACTCCCGCGTACCCGAGCCTCACGGAAGCTCTCTTCCAGCTCTTGTATTCGCGCTTTGGCCAGTTCTTCATGCAATAACATCTCGCTGGTCTCCTTGACCTTGATCTCGTTCAATTCGCTCGGCACGACGCTTTCGGGCGTGCGCCGCAGTTCGTAATCCCTGGTGGTAACGGGCATGGCGGTCATGCGGCCGCGCTCCGTGCGGTCTGCGCGGTACCGGTCTGCGCGTCGCTACCCGCGACGACCGGGGTCTTGCGCGGACGGCCACGGGGACGCTTCCGAGCGACGACAACGCCGCGCTCGAAGATCTCGCCACCCCAGACGCCCCACGGCTCACGCCGGGCGACCGCACCCGCGAGGCAAGCCGCGCGGACCGGGCAGTCACCGCAGAAGCCCTTGGCGCGCTCCAGCTCGGACGGGGCCTCGGCGAACCAGAGGTCGGCGTCGCCGGAACGGCAGGGGAGGGTGTATTCGGGCGAGTCGAAGACGTCGAACAAGTCGCCGACCCCCGCCTCGGTGAAGACGTCGGGCAGTGCGCCCGGCGTGAAAACGGCAGTGGACATGGTTGAGCTCCTTTGTGGGTTAACGGTGTTCTGACTCTTGCTTGAGCCGGTCATAGGTAAAGCCCCCATAGCTGGTACAGCACAAAAAACACGAAGGCCGCGGATCCGATGATCGGTTCCGCGGCCTTCGTGAGCCTTGTCCTGACTTACGTCAGGTACGTCGCCCCGGTGGTGACGGAACGCGGAACTGCTTGATCGTCGGCAGATCAACGGTGTTCAAGACATAGGTGTGGCGCGAAACCGGAGCGCTGACGGGCGCGAGCTTGATACCGGTGCCCCCAAAGACACCCTCGCGTCCGATGGCCTCGAACCAGCGCATACCGGTACCCCGGCGCACGGCGGTCTGGGTCGCTTCGATCGTCAGAGCGGAAGCGGCGCAGGACAGAGCGATGCCAGGGTTCGTGATGGCTTTGGTGATCCTCATCGAGCTGACACCTCCTCAAATCTCCCGCGCCTGCCGCGTTGGCGGCCTGCGACTCTCGCACCCGGGCGGTTCACCCGTGTAACAGCAGGTTATTGCCACCGAGCACACGACGGCAACTTATTTTCCAGAAAATCTCTGAACTCACGAAGATCACCGCTGAGCAGCGGGTTCGCCGCGTGAAAGTCCCCCGAGACGCGGTTTATCCTACCCGGCCGCGCGGACGACTTCGAGTACTTCGGCACCGAACCGCTCGAGCTTCGACGCGCCGATGCCGGAGATCGACACCAGCGCGCTGTCGTCGGTCGGCCGCTGCTCCGCGATGGCCACCAGCGTCGCGTCCGTGAACACGACGAACGCGGGCACCTTGAGATCACGCGAACGCTCGGCCCGCCAGGTCCGCAGCCGCTCGAGCAGCGCTTCGTCCACATTGGACGGGCACCTGCCGCAGCGGCTGAGCTTGATCTCCATCGTCTCCATCAGCGGCCCGCCGCACACCCGGCATCGCGCCTTGGCGGCCACCGGCTTGCCCGCGCTCTGCTGCTGCGAGCGAGCGACCCGAGCCGCCGGGTGATCTTCGGGGATCAGCCCGTACAGGAACCGGCTGCGTCGGCGGTTGCGCCGTCCGCCCGGCGTGCGCGAGAGCGCCCAAGTCAGCGAAAGGTGCTCGCGGGCGCGCGTGACGCCCACATAGAACAGCCGCCGTTCCTCTTCGATGGCGGCGTCGTCTCCGTCGGCGTGCTGGATCGGGACCGTGCCCTCGGCGAGCCCGACGAGGAACACCGCGTCCCACTCAAGGCCCTTGGCCGCGTGCAGCGAGGCGAGCGTGACGCCTTCGACCGTCGGCGGATGCTGCGCCGCGGCGCGCTGGTCGAGGTCGGTGACATAGCGCTGCAGATCCGCGTCCTCGACGCTGGCCGCGAGCTCCTCGGCGAGCTCGACGAGCGCGAGCAGCGCGTCCCAGCGCTCCTTCGCCGCCCCGCCGCTCGGCGGCTGCTCGGTGAGCCCGATCGGCGCGAGCACCGCGCGGACGATGGTCACCAGATCGCCATCGGGCTCCCGCCCGACGGCCGACCGCAGCGAGATCACGGCCTGCCGGATCTCCTTGCGCGCGAAGAACCGCTCGCCACCACGCACGAGATACGGGATGTCGACCGCGCTCAGCGCCTGCTCGTAGCCCTCGGACTGGGCGTTCACCCGGTACAGCACGGCGATCTCGCTGGCGGCGACGCCCGCGTCGAGCAGATCCCGGATCCGGCTCGCGACGGCGGCGGCTTCGGTCGCCTCGTCGTCGTACTCGGCGAAGCGTGGCTCGGGACCCGGCGGGCGCTGGCCGATCAGCTTCAGCCGCGAACCGGCGGGCCTGCCGCGCGACGCGCCGATGACCTGGTTGGCGAGCGTGACGACCTGCGGCGTCGACCGGTAGTCCCGTTCGAGCCTGACGACGGTCGCCGACGGGAAGCGGCGTGTGAACTCGAGCAGCGGGCGCGGCGAGGCGCCGTTGTAGGAATAGATGGTCTGGTTGGCGTCGCCGACGACGGTCAGGTCGTCGCGCTCGCCCAGCCAGGCATCGAGCAGCCGCTGCTGCAGCGGGGTGACGTCCTGGTACTCGTCGACGATGAAGCAGCGGTACCGGTCGCGGAACTCGTCGGCGACGGCGCCGTGCTCCTCCAGCGCGGCCGTGGTGTGCAGCAGCAGGTCGTCGAAGTCGAGCACCTGCGCGGAGTTCTTGATCTCCTCGTAGTGCCGGTAGACGTCCGCGACCTGCAGCACCGGCGCCGGGGTGTCGCGCTGGGTGCGCGCGGCGATCGCCGGGTAGTCGTCCGGCGTGACGAGGCTGGCCTTCGCCCACTCGATCTCACCGGCGAGGTCCCGCAGCACTTCGGTCTCGGTGCTGAGCTTGGCGCGGTTGGCCGCCTGGCCCACGTACCGGAACTTGTTGTCGAGCAGGTCCCACCGGCGCCCGCCGACCACCCTCGGCCAGAAGTACCGCAGCTGGCGCAGCGCGGCGGCGTGGAAGGTCAGCGCCTGCGCCGACTCTACGCCGAGCGTGCGCAGCCGCGCCCGCATCTCACCGGCGGCCCGCGCGGTGTACGTCACCGCGAGCACCTGACCGGCGGCGACGTGCCCCGAGCCGACGAGATAGGCGATGCGGTGCGTGATCGTGCGGGTCTTGCCGGTGCCCGCGCCCGCGAGCACGCAGACCGGCCCGCGTGGCGCACTGGCCGCCGCGCGCTGCTCGGGATCGAGGCCGTCCAGCAGACCCGGACGGCGCAGCAGGGAAGATGACGCGCCGCTAGCCATGCCCCCGATCCTCGCAGAAGGACCACTCGCACCGAGGTAGCCACCCCGCTCCCGGTTTTCACCTCCTCGCCGGCACTACGCCGCCTGGGTGCCGCGCGAGGAGGCCGACACGACGCCGTATCCTGGAATGATGGCGGGAAAGCAGGATAAAGAAGCGGTCAAGCTGGCCAAGAAGGAGAAGCGCGCGGCGAGCAAGGCTCGGCGCGGGCAGATCTTCGAGGCGTTCAAGATGCAGCGCAAGGAAGACAAGGCGCTCATCCCCTGGATGCTCGGCTCCGTCCTGGTCATCGCCGGCGCGGCCTTCGGCATCGGCCTGATCTTCGACATCCAGTGGGCGCTGCTCCCGGTCGGCATCATGCTCGGCCTGCTCGCGGCCGTGATCATCTTCGGCCGCCGCGTCCAGAAGACGGTCTACGCGAAGGCGGACGGCCAGCCAGGCGCCGCGGCGTGGGCGCTCGAGAACCTGCGCGGCCGCTGGAAGGTCACCCCCACGGTCGCCGCCACCACCCAGCTCGACGCGGTGCACCGCGCGCTCGGCGGCCCCGGCGTCGTCCTCGTCGCCGAAGGTGCCCCGCACCGCGTGAAGGCCCTGCTCGCGCAGGAGAAGAAGCGCGTCGCCCGCCTGGTCGGCGAGACCCCGATCTACGACATCACCATCGGCTCCGAAGAGGGCCAGATCCCGCTGCGCAAGCTTCAGAACTACCTGATGAAGCTGCCCCGCAACCTCAAGCCCGCCCAGGTCGACGCGCTCGAGGCCAAGCTCGCCGCGCTCGGCAACCGCGGCGCGGCCATGCCCAAGGGCCCGATGCCCGCCGGCGCCAAGATGCGCAACGTCCAGCGCACCATCCGCCGCCGCTAGGCACACACTCCGCTGACACGAAAGCCCCGTTCGGAACGCTGACCGTTCCGAACGGGGCTTTTCGTCATGTCCGGCCCACCGTCCCGACTCTCCGGGTACGCGTGCCGACCCCCCAGGTACGCGTGCCGTCCATCCGTGTACGCGTGGCGTCCATCCGTGTACGCGTGGCGTCCATCCGTGTACGCCCGCCGACCGCGTCCGCGGGCCTCAGCGCATGCGAATGACCACGGTCCCCGTCACCCGATCGGCCCAGCTGCGCCCATCGATGTTCCGAATGGCCGCTGGAAGGATCAAGAAGGACAGCACGGCGCGCACCACCGCACGCCAGATACCGACCATCGACGCCCCGTCGAGGCGGGCGACTCGTACCCCCACCGCCGCCATGCCGGGGGTGAACCCGAAGAACGAGACCGGGACGGCGGACAGCACCGCCCAGACGAGACCCGCCCACAGGTTGTACGACTGCATCACCGCGGGGTTCTGCAGCTCGATCGGCATGAACAACGAGGTCACAAGCCCCGCGATCGCCAGATCGAGCAGGAAGCCGACGAGTCTCGCACCGCCGCTCCCGACCGAGCCGACCCCGTTTTCGGGCAGGCCGAAGCCCTGCCCACGCCACCGCTGCTCACGCTCCGGATCGGTTCCGATACCGTCGCCGGGTCCTGGCAGCCACTCACCGGTCCATCTCGCCACCCATCCAGGGTATGCCGCTGGCGCGAAGGGCATTCGCGCTGGTCGACTACCCGGTACCGCCCCACCCGTTAACACCGGCGAAACATACGGGTGACGGTCGGGCAACACCGCGCGCTTAGCGTGCGCCGAAGAGAGTACTGCCGCCGGCAACGAAGAAGAAGGAGTCACCGAGGGTGCCCACTACTCCAGACGATATTCAGCGGCTGATCCGCGACGAAAACGTCGAGGTCGTCGATGTCAGGTTCTGCGACCTGCCCGGCGTGATGCAGCACTTCACGGTCCCCGCGAGTGCCTTCACCGAAGAGGCGGCCGAAGAAGGCCTCGCGTTCGACGGCTCCTCGGTGCGTGGTTTCCAGTCGATCCACGAGTCGGACATGCTGCTGCTGCCCGACGCCGCGACGGCTCGGATCGACCCGTTCCGCAAGGCGAAGACGCTGTCGGTCAACTTCTTCGTGCACGACCCGTTCACCCGTGAGGCGTACAGCCGCGACCCGCGCAACATCGCGCGCAAGGCCGAGCAGTACATCTCCGAGTACGGCGTCGCCGACAACGTGTACTTCGGCCCCGAAGCCGAGTTCTACATCTTCGACTCGATCCGCTTCGACTCCGCCGAGCACGCCTCGTTCCACGAGATCGACTCCGTCGAGGGCTGGTGGAACTCCGGCGCCGACGAGGTCGGTGGCAACCAGGGTTACAAGACGAAGTTCAAGGGTGGCTACTTCCCCGTCCCGCCGGTCGACCACTTCGCCGACCTGCGCGACGACATCGTCCGCAACCTGCAGGGCTCCGGTTTCGAGATCGAGCGCGCGCACCACGAGGTGGGCACCGCCGGTCAGACCGAGATCAACTACAAGTTCAACACGCTGCTGCACGCCGCGGACGACCTGATGATGTTCAAGTACATCGTCAAGAACACCGTCTTCGCGGCAGGCAAGACCGCGACCTTCATGCCGAAGCCGCTCGCGGGCGACAACGGCTCGGGCATGCACTGCCACCAGTCGCTGTGGAAGGACGGCGTGCCGCTGTTCCACGACGAGTCCGGTTACGCCGGCCTGTCGGACACCGCGCGCCACTACATCGGCGGCCTGCTCAAGCACGCCCCGAGCCTGCTCGCGTTCACCAACCCGACCGTCAACTCGTACCACCGGCTCGTGCCGGGCTTCGAGGCGCCGGTCAGCCTGGTGTACTCGCAGCGCAACCGCTCGGCCTGTGTCCGTATCCCCATCACGGGCAACAACCCGAAGGCCAAGCGCGCCGAGTTCCGCTGCCCCGACTCGTCGGGCAACCCGTACCTGGCGTTCTCGGCGATGATGATGGCCGGTCTCGACGGCATCAAGAACAAGATCGAGCCGCCGGACCCCATCGACAAGGACCTCTACGAGCTCCCGCCCGAGGAGGCCAAGAACGTCAAGCTCGTTCCGGGCGACCTCGGCACGGTGCTCGACACGCTCGAGGCGGACCACGACTACCTGCTCGAGGGTGGCGTCTTCACCCCCGACGTGATCGAGACGTGGATCTCGTACAAGCGTGAGAACGAGATCGACCCGCTGCGCCTGCGCCCGCACCCGTACGAGTTCGCGCTCTACTACGACGTGTGATATCAAACCGGGCCTGACCTGGTAAAACACCTGTTTTCGGCCACCCAGGCCGTCTGCAGGCCGTCATAGCGAAACGGCCGGTTCCGCCTCCTGCGCGGGACCGGCCGTTTGTGCAAAGACCCGAGCTCGCGGCCGCGCGTGAACGCGGAATCTTCTCCTCGATTTTCGAGTTCGAAGACGGAAATCTGGATGGTTGTCGCCCGCATAAATACGGTGCACACAGATTTCCATCCACAATCGAGGAAATGGTGATCACAGCGTGTCTCACCTCAAATACAAGGCGGCAACCGTCGCGCTCGGCCTTGTCGCCGCAAGCGTCCTCACGCCGGCAGCTGCTTACGCCGCGAGTGCCGTGAAAATCCAGGTCTGCAACTACTACGCCGACACTGACCCTGCCCACAGCGATATCAACGTCAGGATCAGCGGGTACAACCAGAACGGCACCTGGACTGAATCCAAAACCGCGAAGGTCCCCAAAAACGGCTGCAAGACATGGTTCGGCCTGCAGGTGGACGGCGCCAGCTACGACTACTGGTGGCGGACGGACCAGGATGTGCGGATTTGGAACAGCCGCGTCATCCACACCTCCACGGAGTTCGCTTCGAAGGTACAGACCGACGTACGGCACGTTCCGGCGAGCGCCTCGGACGGCAGCACCCGACGGGCCAACCTCCCGAACCAGTAGCAGCCTCGAATGGCATAGCCACCGAGGTACTGATCAGTGGTCCCTTGAGGAAATTCTTCGGGCACCGAGTACTCGGGGCCGTGGTCGGGGGAACACCTCGGCCGCGGCCCCGTTTTGTCTTTCCCCCGCACCCGCTCCAGCCGATAACGTGGGCGGCATGCACAAGATGATCGTCCTGTACCCCGCACCGCTCGATCCCGAGCACTTCCGCGAGTACTACCTGAACACCCACATCCCGCTGGCCGCGAAGATGCCGGGGATCCTGGATTGGCGCTACAGCTTCGACGTCAGCGCCGGGCGCGGCGAGTCGCCGTACTTCGCGATCTTCGAGGCCGACTTCGCCGACAAGGCCGCCTTCATCGCGGCGGTCACCTCGCCGGAAGGCGCCGCCGCGATCGCCGACGTGCCGAACTACGCGACCGGCGGCAGCATCTCGCTCAACTACCCGGTGACCACGCGCCCCGAGTGATCACTCCGACGTGGACAGCAGCGCCACGTCGACACCGGCGGCGGCGAGCCTGCCTCGTGGATCCTCGACCAGCTTCCGGCGGTCGAGGTCCATCAGGCCGAGCGTGCAGGTGATCTCCGCGCAGAGCGTGCCGTCGGCCTTGTAGATGTTCGAGTCCATCCGGAACGTCTTGCCGCTGCCGAACTTCGCGTCGCAGGTGATGTCGACGACGTCGCCCGCGCGCAGTTCCCTGCGGAAGCTGATGTGCGATTCGAGCAGCACCGCGGCGAGTTTCGCCTCGTGCATCCCGCCCTTGAGCGCGCCGGCGAGCTCCATCAGCTCGAGCCGGGAGATCTCGCCGTACGAGTGGTAGACGGCATGGTTCAGGTGGCCGAGGGTGTCCAGCTCGTAGTGGCGGACTTTCACCCTGGTCCGGAAGACTTCGCGCTCGCTCACGTTCCCCACTCTAATTGCGTATGCATCTGTATACATGGCAGGCGGAACGTGCTAACACTAGAGCCGGTCCTCCGGCTCCTCCTCCCCCCTCGGGAGTCGGAGGACCGTTCAGTCCTCGTAGAAGAGCCTGCCGACCACGGCATGCGCGCGGCGCGTCGTCCGGCGGTAGTAGTCGAGGAACTCGCCAGGGTCGTCGTCGGCCGAATAGCCGAGGATGCGCGCGACCGCGGCCAGCTCACGTCCCGAACTCGGCACCTGGTCGACAGCCTTGCCGCGCACGAGCATCCCGGCGTTGCGCACATGCGTGGCCAGCAGCCAGGCCTCACGCAACGACTCGGTGTCCGCCTCCTCCGCGAGCCCGGCGTCGGCCATCGCCGTCAGCGCGTCGAGCGTCGAAGTCGTGCGCAACCCCGGCACGGCGTGCGCGTGCTGGAGCTGCATGAGCTGGACCGTCCATTCGACATCGGCGAGCCCGCCGCGGCCGAGTTTCGTGTGCCGGGTCGGATCCGCGCCCTTCGGCATCCGCTCGGTCTCGACCCGCACCTTGATCCGGCGCACCTCACGCGCCTTCGCGGCGTCGAGCCCGCCTTCGGGATAGCGGATCGGATCGATCATCGCGAGGAACCGCTCGCCGAGATCGTCGGTGCCCGCGAGATACCGCGCCCGCAGCAACGCCTGCGCTTCCCAGACCTCGCCCCAGCGCTCGTAATACGCGCGGTAGGACTCCAAAGTGCGCACGAGTGGCCCGTTTCGCCCCTCCGGACGCAGATCCGCGTCGACCACGAGCGGCGGATCGGGACTGGGCGCACCGAGCAGCTTGCGAACGGTCTCCACGACCGACGACGCGAAGCGCGCGGCCTCGGAGTCTGAGAAGCCTTCAGTGGCCTCACAAACGAAAAGCACGTCGGCGTCGGATCCGTAGCCGAGTTCCGCGCCGCCGAGCCTGCCCATCCCGATCACCGCGATCGTCGCCGGCGTGGCGCCGATTTCGGTCTGGCGCTTGCGATACGCGGCGGCCAGCGTGCTCTGCAGCACCGACGCCCACACGGTCGACAACGCGTCACACACCGACGGCACGTCGAGCATTCCCAGCAGATCCGCGCTCGCGACGCGCAGCAGCTCGTGCCGCCTGAGCGACCGCGCGGTCGCGACGGCCGAGTTGAGCCCAGGCTGGCGCCGCACGGCCGCGCGCAGCGAGGTCGCCACCTCCCGTGGCGTCCGGCCGGACAACCGCGCCGGATCGCCGAGCAACTGCAGCACTTCCGGCGCGCGCACGAGCAGATCCGGCACCAGCTTCGACGTGCCGAGCAGGAACGCGAGCCGTTCGACGACAGCGCCCTCGTCGCGAAGAACCCTGAGGTACCAAGGAGTCTCTTCGAGCGCCTCGGACACTTTGCGATATGAGAGCAAACCACCGTCTGGGTCCGACGTGTCGGCGAAAAGGGCCAAAAGCACCGGCAGCAACGCCTGCTGGATCGCCGCGCGCCGCGAAACCCCCGCGGTCAGTGCCTTGATGTGCTGAAGCGCGCCGTCCGGCGCGGTGTACCCGAGCGCGGCCAACCGGCTTTCGGCCTGCTTGGTCGTCAAGCGCAGTTCTTCGGTCGGCACGTTCGCGACGGACTGCAGAAGCGGGCGGTAGAACAGTTTTTCGTGCAGCCTGCGAATGCGCTGGATATGCCTGCGGAACTCGGCGAGCAGCACCTCGCCCGCGTCCTTGCCACGCGCGGGCGCGATTCCCGTCGCCCTGGCCAGAATCCGCAACTCGGTCCGGTCGGAGCTCTCGGGGAACAAGTGGGTGCGCCGCATCCGCCGCAGCTGCAGCCGGTGCTCGATCGTCCGCAAGAACTCATACGACGCCTCGAGTTCGGCCGCGTCCGACCTGCCGACGTAACCACCGTCGCCCAGCGCGGCCAGCGCGTCCAAAGTGGATGCCGAGTGCAGCTCAGGGTCCACCCGGCCGTGCACGAGCTGGAGCAGCTGGACGGCGAACTCGACATCCCGCAGCCCGCCGCGGCCCAGTTTCAGCTCACGTTCGGCATGTTCGCTCGGCACGTGACCTTCGACCCGGCGCCGCATCTGCTGCACCTCGGGCACGAAGTTCTCCCGGTCGGCCGCCGCCCACACCATCGGCGCGACCAGGTCGACGTACTGCTGCCCGAGCTCGGCGTCGCCCGCCACCGCCCGCGCCTTGAGCAGCGCCTGGAATTCCCAGGTCTTGGCCCATTTCTTGTAGTAGGCATCATGCCCGTCGAGCGTCCGCACGAGCGCGCCAGCCTTGCCCTCCGGGCGCAGCGCGGCGTCGACCTCGAAGCAGGCATTGCCCGCGACGCGCATCATCGTGCTCGCCAGCCGCGTCGCGACCTGCAGATCGCCGTCCCCGACGAAGATCACGTCGACATCGCTGACGTAGTTGAGCTCGCGCCCGCCGCATTTGCCCATCGCGATCACGGCCAGCTTGGCCTCGTCCGCCCGCCGGACCTCCTGCTCGGCCACCGCCATCCCGGCCTTGAGCGCGGCCTCCGCGGCGACGCTGAGCTGAGCGGCGATCTCCGCGTACGACGGATGCGCGAGCCCCGGCTCGACCAGGTGCCCGAGGTCGGCGGCCGCGATCTCCAGCAGCAATCCGCGATAGCCGACGCGCAGCGCCAGCTCGGCTTCAGCCCGCACGAGCACGGTCCCGTCGCCCGCGTCGAGCGCGGCCAGCAGCTTGCCCGCGTAGTCCTCGGGACGGGTCGGCTTCTCGGGCGTCAGCCGTTTCCACTCGGCGGGGTGACTCGCGAGGTAGTCGGCCAGCGCGCTGGAGGTCCCCAGCACCGCGACGAGCCTGCCCCGGAAGGTGCGATGCGCGCGCAGTGCCTCGGCGAGTTCGGCCCACCCTGCCTCGTCGGCTTCCCTGATCCGGTCGAGCCCGCGCAACGCGAGATCGGGATCGGCCGCCCGCGCGAGCGCGGTGAGCACGTCGACGGCGCCTTCGACCGGCCCAGACGCACCCCACCAGCCGGCAGCTCGGAGCTGCCCTTCGGCACGTTCGTCGGTGAAGCCGTATCTCGCCGCGGAGGCGGTCAGTCGCGCACGATCTGCCACGAGCCCACCGTAGTCGGTGTGGCCCGTTTCCCGCCTCAGGCGGCGAGCTGCTCGCGCTCAGGGGCGGGGTCCGGCACCACGAAATCGTTGACATTGACCGGCTTACGACGCGAAAGGGCGTAAATCGAGATCCCGAACGCGATCCCGGCTCCGCCGACCGCGAGCGTTCCTGCGGTGCCCCACGAGGCGATCTTCCCGGCGACCGCGCCGACGATGGCCGCGGCGGGCAGTGTGAACAGCCACGCCAAGACCATGCGGCCCGCGGTCTTCCAGCGGACCGGCGCTTCGTTGCGGCCGACCCCGGACCCGACGATCCCGCCGGAGCAGACGTGCGTCGTCGACAGCGGGAAGCCCAGCTTCGACGAGATGAGGATGACCGCGGCCGAGCTGGTCTGCGCGGCGAAACCCTGCGGACCCTCGATGTCGGTCAGGCCCTTGCCCAGCGTGAACGTGATCCGCCACCCGCCGAGGTAGGTGCCCAGCGCGAGCGCGAGCGCCGCGGCCAGCACCACCCAGCCCGGCGGCCCCGAGCCGGGCGCGAGGCTGCCGGCGCTGATCAGGGCGAGCGTGATCACGCCCATCGTCTTCTGCGCGTCGTTGGTCCCATGCGCGAACGACACGAGCGACGCCGAGATGATCTGCCCCGTCCGGAACCCGGTTCCCCCGCTCCGCCCGCGCACGAACTTGTAGACGAGCCAGGTCACCAGCATCGCCGCCGCGCCCGCGATCACCGGTGAGAGCACGGCGGGCAGCAGCACCTTCTGGACGATCTTTCCGAAGTGGACAGCGTCCCCGCCGACAGCGGCCCAGGTCGCCCCGATCAAGCCGCCGAACAGCGCGTGCGACGAACTCGACGGCAACCCCACGAACCAGGTGAACAGATTCCAGACGATCGCGCCGATCAGCCCGCCGAACACGATCGCCGGACCGATCCTGGTCTCGTCGACCAGCCCGCTCGAGATCGTCTTCGCGACCTCGACCGAGATCAGCGCGCCCGCGAGGTTCAGCACGGCCGACAGCGCGACCGCGACTCTTGGCCGCAGCGCGCCGGTCGCGATCGATGTCGCCATCGCGTTCGCCGTGTCGTGGAAGCCGTTGGTGAAATCGAAAACCAGCGCCGTGATGATCACGACGGCGACGAGCAGCGAGGGGTCCACCCCGACCTCCGAACCCTGTGGGAATCCTTCGCAAGGTACCGGAATGGGAGTACTAAACGTTAAGACGCCGTACTGTTTTGTGACACACGTCGTTACGCGAGCGGTAACATCCGGCTCTTGTCTTGCGCCGGCTCCAGCTCACCATCCGCCAAGCGGACGAACCTCTCCGCGAAAGGCCGCCAGGTTTCGGCGATGTCCTCGTGCAAGCGAGTGAGCGCCTCAGGTTCGAAAACACCCGGACGGGCGTACGCGGCCAAGTCAGGTTCAGCGTCCGCCCAGGCCTTGAGCACGGCAGGCGTGGTCTCGATATGGAACTGGATGCCGTATACGCGCCGATTCAGCCTGAATGCCTGATGCTGATATCGAGGGGCGGAGCCGAGCAGTTCAGCACCCGGCGGCAGCTGCTCGATCACGTCGGTGTGGAACTGCACGACGTCCTGCACCATCGGCAGGTCGGCGAACAACGGATCCATCCACGCGACATCCTTCTTCGCGACCAGCCCTGGCCCGATCTCCGGCCCCGCCGCCCCCTTAGCGACCCGCCCGCCGGTGGCGACGGTCAGCAACTGCGCCCCGAGACAGATCCCCAACGTCGGCATCGAAGCCCCGGCCGCGGCCGCCAGCAGCCGCCGCACCTGCGCGAGCCACGGGTGTTTCGCGTCATCCTGCGCACCCATGCCGCCACCAAGGCAGACGACACCGTCATAACCATCAAGGCTTTCAGGGATCTCGTGCCGAGGCGGCAGCCTGACGTCGAGCTCGGCACCGGCCTCGCGCAGCCAGGTACCCAACGGCCCGGCGGGATCGGACAGGTCCGGCTGGATGATCAGCAACTTCGGGGTACTCACCTAGTCCACGATACGGACCTCAGCACCCACAGACAGGCCCCGCCACCGCGAACGGCGTCGACTCCGTCGGATATCCCGCCTCGAGCCAAGCCTTGATACCCCCAGCGAGCCGTTTCACGCTGAATCCGAGCTCAGCGAGCTTAAGCGCGCCCTTGGTGGCGGCATTGCATTGAAAGCTCTCGCAGTAGCACACGTAAACGAGCGAACGGTCCAGCTCAGCGGTGCTCTCCGCGGTCATCTCGCGGTACGGCAGGTTGATCGCCCCAGGTATCCGTGCGGAGTCGAACACTTCCGGCGCCCGCGTCTCGACGACCACATAGCCCTCTTGCGTACCGGCGACGAGATCACGATGAAGGTCATCCGGATCCACTTCGAAAGCGAGTTCGGCGGAGTACCGGGCCACGGACGCTTCCGGACTGGGAGCCGGCTGAGCGAGCACTCTGGATGCGAAGGTCATGACACAATCCTGCCGACGGCGAAGGTGAGTCCGACATGGCTTTCCCCAGCTCCAGGTAGCCAAAGATCGAGAATTCCCAGGCAGATCGCCGCCGAGGGCAGGAGTTTCAAGGTGGACCTCGACGACATCGACTGGCAGCTCCTGGAGCTACTCCAGTCCGACGGCCGCCTGACCTTCAGCGAACTGGGCCGCAGGGTTTCGCTCTCCGCCCCGGCCGTGACCGAGCGCGTGCGACGGTTGGAGGACCGCGGCATCATCACCGGCTACGCGGCCTCGGTCAACGTCGCCAAACTCGGCCTCCCCATCGAGGCCATCATCCGAGCCCGAGTCCGCAGCCTCGACACCCCACGCTTCCGCGAAACCATCCTCCCGCTGAAGGAGGTGGTCAGCGCCGACCACATAACCGGCGACGAATGCTGGCTGCTCCGAGTCGCCTGCGCCACGACCGCGGACCTGGAGTCCTTCGTCGAGCGCACCCAACGCTACGGCGAGACCACGACCTCCCTGGTCTTCTCCTCCCCCGTCCGCCAACGCCCGATAACCCACCCCTGACCGCGCCCGGGTGTAAACACGAGCCTTTCGCGGTGTCCCACACCCATGCACTCCGTCTCCACGCGCGGCTAGGACTTGTCGCTGACTGGACGACGCGCGTTCATGGATGGACGACGCGTGCGCGTGGATGGACGACACGCGCGGGGTCGGTGGCCGGCGTGTCGCGCGGAAGCGGCGAACAGGTGTGCGGGACGGGCAGGTTCGCGTGCCCGGGGAGCAAGTTCGCGTGCACGGG
>NZ_JBHWEB010000142.1:0-22558 GCF_042734395.1 Amycolatopsis sp. NPDC059657
GTTCCGAGGGGGCCTTCGCCGTCTAACCGCTTCTTAAGGCTTCTTACGGCGGAAGATGCTCTTCGGGAACAGACGGCCTTTCCAGGACATCGGGGCGTTGCGGCGCAGGCTGCGGCGCAGGCCGTCGAAGGCCGGGTCGAGCCGAGGGTCCATGGGGCTGCCTTCGCTGTACCAGGAGCGCTCGACCACGCCGATGACCGTGCGCAAGCCTTCGCGGCCCTCGTCGTCCAGGTGGTGCTTCTGGGCGAGCTTCTGGCCCGCGACGCGCACGGTGTCGCTCTCCGGGATCGGGAGACCACGGTCGGTGCACTCGGCCATCAGTTCCTGCCAGGCAGCGTCGGCGGCCGCGGGAGAGTGGCTGGCGATGGCCTGGAGACGCCGTCGCCTGGTGAAGTCACGGATCAGGGCAGGCGCGCCGACCACTACCACGGTCAGCACCAGCAGCGCCGCGAACCAGACCGAGAGCCACGCCGCGAGGAAGCCGAGCGCCGCGACCCACAACCCGGCCGCCGCCAGCGGCAGCCAGTTCGTCACCTGCGGGCCGAGCGGGGCTTTCGCACCGGGGTCGGCCGGCTCGCTGTCCGGCGGCTTCTGGCCGGCGGGCGCCTTTTCCATCGAACGCAGATGGCGGATGGCGAAGAAGATCACCAAGCCGGTCAGCAGCAGTGCGAGCAGCCCCAGTATCCCGGCCACGATGATCGGCCAGACCGGCTCATCCTTGTCGGACTTGGAGTTGCCGCCCGCGGTGGTCGCCGGGACACCGGTGGCAGGCGCCGAACTGGAGGCCTTGGACGGCTTCTCTTCGGGATCCTCGGTCGCGGTGCTCGTGCCCTGGGTGTCGCTGCGCAGGTAGGACGGGATGTAGCCGCGGCCGTCGGAGAGCGGGGTCGGGTCGAAGCTGACCCAGCCCTTGTCGCCGAAGTAGACCTCGACCCAGGCGTGCGCGTCCTTCGTGGTGATCGCCAGGTAGTCGGCGGTCGGCACGCCGGGGGTGAACCCGATCGCGACCCGTGACGGGATGCCGAGCGAGCGCAGCATGACGGCCATCGCGGAGGCGAACTGCTCGCAGAAGCCCCGCTTGCCGCGCAGCACGAAGTCGGCCAGTCCGTCGGGGCTGGTCTTGGGGGCGGTCTTCGTGTCGTAGACGAAGCCGTTCGACTCGGTGAAGAACCGCCAGAGCGCCGACGCCCTGTCGAAGTTGTTCGAGGCGTTCTCGGTGATCTGCCGCGCCAGCGCGCCCACCTGGGGATTGATCCCGGAGATGGCGGTGTAGGTCTCGGCGACCTGACCGGAGGCCGTGTCCGCCTCGCGCAGCTCGTCCTTCGTCGGCTCCTTGAGCGAGGCGAGCTCGGTGTAGGGGCCGGAGCTGGACTGGGTGAGGCTGAAGACCGCGCCGATCGTCTGGTCGTAGAAGTAGCCTTCGCCGATGCCCTGGATCGCACGGGGCGCGCCGAACATCGGCAGCCAGTAGTCGACCCAGTTGGTCGGCTGGATCTGGATCGGGACGGGGGCCCCGGTGCCGTCGTCGCCCGGCGAGGGCGGCAGTGACGGCATGTCGGCACGCAGGTTGCCGTTCATCTTGCCGTTGTTGCCCATCCGCCAGCCCGCGTCGTCTCCGTCGGGCTTGTAGGTGTCGAGCGTGAACGCGCGCAGCAGGTGCTTCTCGTTGCCGAGCCCGCGGACCTTGAACAGCTCCGCCGTCGTGCCCTGGTCGAGCAGGCCGCGCATCTGGGTGAACGGGGCGACGCCGTAGCCACCGGTGCGGTTGCCGCCCTTGCCGTTGCCCGATCCGCCCGGCAGCGCGCCGACCGTGCCGACGCCGGTCACCGCGGTGCCGACGACCAGGCCGAGTACCAGCGCCAGGCTGACCACGGCGACCGGGGTCGCCACGGTGCCCGGCGAGTTGCCGAGCCCCGGCGCGTCACGGTTGCGCCAGCGGCGGTGCCGGTGGTTGCCGTCGATCGCGAGCAGGCCGGCGAACGCGCCGGCGCCGAGCAGGAAGGTCCACCACGGCAACATCTCGTCGGACAGTGACGCGGGCACCGCGTAGACGCAGAGCAGGACCAGCCCGGTCGCGGCCGGCGCGGCCGCGGCGACGGCGAGCGTGTCGATCAGGATCGCGACCAGCCCGATCGACATGGTGATCAGCGCCAGCAGCGGCGGGCTCGCGTCGGCGGGCGGGAGCGTGGTGCGGATCTGCTCGGCCGCGGCGCCGAGGACGTCGCCCAGCTCGGAAAACGCGGCGGGGCCCGGGATGATCTTGAAGATGCCGGTGGTGGTGAACGAACCCGTCACCAGGAACGCCAGCACCACCAGCTGCGCGAGCCCGACGACGACCGTCGGCGCGCGCAGCGACCGCAGCGCCAAGCCGGTGCAGGCGACCAGCACGATCGCCACGAAGATGTAGCCGAGCCAGGCCCAGCCGGTGATCACCCCGGTCAGCGAGGTCGACGCGCACAGCGTCGCGACCCCGGCGGCGACCGGCGCGAGCACGGAGCTGTTCCACGCCGTCGGCTGCGGCACCGGACGCTCGGTCGGTGTGTGCAGTTCGGTAGCCGTGCTCATCTAAAACGATCCCCCGATCAGGGTGCCGCGACGGGTGGCCGTCTGGCACAGCTCGGCCCACACCTGCTGCATCGGCGTGACCGGGTCGGCGACCACCACACCCCAGCCGGCCGCCTGCAGGATCGCGATCGACTCCTCGGTGGCCGTGGCGCGATGGCCGGGCGCGTTGAGCGAACCGCCCCAGGTCGGGGTGTCGAGCAGCACGGCGAGACTGCGGATGCCGCGCGGGCGGTACTGGGTCAGCTCGCGCACGGAGTCGTTGCTGACGGTGCCGAGCACGGCGATCAGCTCCTGGCCCTCGGCGGGGTCCGCGCCGAGCGTGATGTCGCGCTGGTGCGCCGGCTGCAACGCGGCCAGCGCGTCGAGCACGATGTTGTCGTAGTGCTCCCCGCCTTCGCCGGGGGTGTCCGCCAGCGTCTGGCCGTGCTCGGTGACCAGGCGGACCCGGTGCCCGGAGCGGCGCAGATGCAGGCAGACCGAAGCGGCGAACGAGACCGCCCACTCCAGGCTGGCGGCGGGACCGGCGCCGTGGTGCGCCGCGGCGCGATGGTCGAGCAGCACCGTGGTGCCGCCGCGCCACGGCCGCTCCTCGACCCTGACCATGATCTCGTCACGCCGCGCGGTCGACCGCCAGTGCACCTTCCGCAGGTCGTCACCGGTGCGGTACTGCCGCACGATGACGTCCGGCTCGCCCTGGCCCGCGTGCAGCCGGATGCTGCCGTCGTCGCCCGCGCCGATCCCGGCGCCGCTGGGCAGGCCGAACAGCCCGACCACCTTCGGCACCACGACCAGCCGCGAGTGACCGATCAGTTCCCGTTCGAACTCGCAGAGCCCGAACGGGTCGGTGATCGTCGCGCGCAGCGGCCCGACCTGCTGGATACCGCGCAGCACCGGCTGGATCGGGTACCGCAGGCCGACCGGCCGGTCGTGGGGGAGACGTTCCACCACGAACCGGGGCCTGGCGCCGAGCGCGTACGGGACGCCGTCCTCGAGCAGCACCTCGCCCGCCGGGAGCCTGCCGTGCCGCCAGAGGTCGAGCTGGACTTCGCCGACCGAGCCGACCGAGACCCGCTCCGGCAGCAGCTTGCGCGCCGCGCCGATCTTCAGCCGGGTCAGCGCGATGAAGCCGGCCACCAGCAGTGGCAGCGCGACGACGAACATCGCGACGCGGAGCAGGTCACGCTCGTTCAGCACCACGGAGCACGCCGCGGCGGCCACTCCAGCGGCTAGTAGGCAGCGGCCCCGCGTGGTCAGGCCGGAGAGTGCGCGCAGCATCTTCCTTCTTCAATGTCAGCGGTGCGATGCGCCCTGGGGCACGGGAACGCGGTGCAGCACGGAGCGCACGACGTCGGTGGCGGACCGCCGGGCGGCGTGCGCCTCGGTGGTCAGCACCAGCCGGTGCGCGAGCACCGGCACCGCGACCGAGTGCAGGTCGTCGGGTACCACGAAGTCGCGGCCGGACAGCGCCGCCTGCGCGCGGGCCGCGCGGACCAGCTGCAGGGTGGCACGCGGGGAGGCGCCCAGGCGGATCTCCGGGATCTGCCTGGTCGCGGCCGCCAGCTCGACGGCGTACCGGCGCACCTCCGGCGACATGTGGACGCCGCGCACGGTCTCGATCAGGCGCTGGATCGTCTCGCGGTCGGAGACCGGCTCCAGGTCCTTGAGCGGGTTGTGGCCCGCGTGCTCGTCGACCATCGAAAGCTCGGCCTGCAGGTCCGGGTAGCCGATGGACACCCGCGCGGTGAACCGGTCGCGCTGCGCCTCCGGCAGCGCGTAGGTGCCTTCCATCTCGATCGGGTTCTGGGTGGCGATCACCATGAACGGCTCGTCGAGGTGGTAGGTGCTGGTGTCGACCGTGACCTGGTGCTCTTCCATGCATTCGAGCAGCGCGGACTGCGTCTTCGGCGAGGCGCGGTTGATCTCGTCGCCGACGACGATGTTCGCGAAGACCGGGCCTGGCCGGAACTCGAACTCGCCGGTCTGCCGGTTGTAGATGGACACACCGGTGACGTCGCTCGGGAGCAGGTCGGGGGTGAACTGGATGCGGCTCACCGTGCAGTCGATCGACCGCGCCAGCGCCTTGGCCAGCGACGTCTTGCCGACACCCGGCACGTCCTCGACCAGGAGGTGGCCTTCAGCCAACAGGGTGACCAGCGCGATCCGGATCACGTCGGGCTTGCCGACCAGCACTCTTTCCACGTTGGCGGCGATGCGTCGCGCTGTCTCGTGCAGCTCGTCGAGCGAGGCTCTGCCGCCGACGGGCAGGCTGCCGTTGCTCTGGCCGCTTACCGAGTCAGCGCTGTACTCCTCGTACTGCGCTTGCTCGGTCGTCTGCTCCCCCTGGGGAGTCGCAGACTGTGTTCTCGACGTCACTCGACCTCCTGGTGCCGCGTGGCTCTATAAGTCTTAGTTGCTGTCGGCGCAGCAATGAGCCTGCCACGAAGTGTGTCAAACTCGGGCGAACTAGGTGGAACAACCCTGCGATCACGGTAAGTTATCACTGGGTTTAGTACATGTGGGTGACCATGTCACCCGATTCTGGGATCTCCCGGATGCGCTGTGTCCTGTCGTATGCTGCCCTACGGGTTCGCTCGACTACGGAGAGGCGTAACCGCACATGAGCGACATGACCGTGGTAGGTGTGCAAGGCAAACCGGGGATCGGTTCGTTCGCGGTGGCGCCGGAGCTGGCCGCGGACGCGTACAAGCAGATCGCCGAACTGCAGGACGTCGTCGGCGAGATGGTGCGCCACGCGAAGGTGCTCGGCCGCTCCGTTCCGCTCGGCGGAGGCTACGCCGCCGAGATCGGCCGGTTCATGGCCGGCTACGGGATCGGCAAGAGCGGATCGGCCGTCGAAGCGCTCACCGATTTCGGGCGTGAGCTCGAGACGCTCAAGAACCAGATCGCCAAGGCGCTGAAGAAGTACCAGGCCCAGGATGAAGTGGGTGTGGATTGCATTGGCGGTTAAACGACTGCTGCCGCTGGCGCTGCTCTTGGCAGGCTGTGGTGCTTCCCCGGCCACCCGCGTGATCGAGCCGGGTGCGTCGCTCATTCCCGTCACCACGTCCGGGAGCGCCGAGCTGCTCTCGCCGCTGGATCCGCTCAACCCGTGCGAGCTGCTCACGCCAGCGGAACGGTCCGAGGCCGGGCTGACCTCGCTCGGCAAGGCGAAGCCGATCGGCCCGACCCGTGCGTGCGACTGGACCGAGACCGGCAAGTTCGGCGTCACCATCACCCTCGACGGGCGCAACGGCCTCGCCGACCTCCAGCTCGCGAAGAAGACGGCCAAGAACACGAAGGTCGGCTCTCATCAGGCGATCGAGGCCGCCGACCGCAAGGCGGCCGACGGCACCTGCGCCGTGCTGCTCGGCGTCGGGGACTCCGCGTCCGTGCAGGTCGACGTCAGCAACACCACCTTCAGCGACACCGGGCTCGCCTGCGAGCGCGCCGCGACGGTCGCGGAACTGATCGAACCGAAACTCCCCTAGGAGCCACTGCGATGGTCGAACGTGCGGTGCCCGCCGCGGACGTGCGGTACGAGTGGTACAGCCACCAGGCGATGGCGGCCGAGGTCGCGGACGGCAACGACCCGGCGGCGGCGGGGGAGATCGGCGGCCAGTGGGGCGAGCTGGCGGAGCGGCTCGCGGAGTCGAGGCTGTCGTTCGCCGCGTTCTCGGCGCACAGCGAAGAGCAGTGGCAGGGCGCGGGCGGCGACGCCATGCGCGGCGCGCTGACCAGGGCGACCGCCTGGCTCGACCACGCGGTCTCGGTCTCGGCATCGGTCGCGGAATCCGTCGGCCAGCAGGCCGGGGTGGCGGCGCGGGCGCGAGCCGACATGCCGCCGCCGGTGGACTACGACCCGGCCGGGATGATCCGCACGGCCGCCGCGAGCGGCAGCCTGGTGGCCATGGCCGGGCTCGCCGACGCGATGGCGGACCGGCGGGCGGCCTCGGAAGCGGCTCGCCGTCGCGCCATCGACGTGATGAACACCCGTGACTCCGCGCTCGGCCAGCTCGCCGGGCAGCCGTCGTTCGACCGGCCGCCCTCGCTGGGGACGTCTTGATCCGGGTCTCGGCCTCGGCGTTCGACGTCCTGTGGGCCGACCTCGGGCACGGCGCCCCGCCAGGCCCGCTCGAGCTGCGCAGTGTCGGCGCGACCGAAGCCGAGCGCGCGGAGATCCGCCGCGATGTTTACGACAATCTCGCCGAGCGCGGCCTGTTCGACGCCGGCGCGCTCGACGAGGCGCTCGAATCCCGGCTCGCCGTGCTGGCTTCGGCCGATGTCTACGTCGAGTCCGAGGCGCTGGCGGACATGACGGCCGAGTCGCCGTTCCGCGCGGTCGCGGCGGCGCGGGGGAGGCGCGCGGTGCTGGCCACGCAGCCGGACCGGACGATCGGCCTTTCGGAGATCCGCGAGTCGGATCTGTTCTCGGCGATCGTGGACGTTTTGCCCGAGCTAGAGCCAGGTCCTGGCTATGGCGTGAGCCTGCCCTCGGAGGTGCTGAGCGGGGTTTCCGGCTCGCGCACGGGTTCGTATGAACGTCAGATGCGCGAGGTCCACGCGATCCAAGCCCGGCCGGTCTACAGCGCCGGGCAGTTCACGGTGCGCGTCCGCGACCGCGACGGCCTGCGCCGCGCGGGCGGTGTGAGCTGGTTCAGCACGGACGTCGGCTCGTACTTCGGCTCGATCGCGCCCGGCCGAGGCGGCGACTGGATCACGGTCGCCCCCGCCGACGCGCCCCGCCTCACCTCCCGCCTCGCCTCCCTCCTCGCCACCGACGACTGAGCGGCCCCGGTAGCCAGGGCGGGTGCCCCACCTTCCCCACTTTCGCCCACCGGGTGGGGCGAACGGGTGGATCCGGGCGGGGGAACACGGACGCGCGGGGCCTACCGAGGGTTGCGTCGCCCCCGGCATGGGGGATGTTCGCCACCGTCCCCCACCGGGCCCCCACCGCGCCCCACAAGGCTGACCTGCGAAAACGCGTGACACTAGAGAGTGGTGACGGGGTTTGTCGCGTTGACTGTGGTGAAAAGTGGGGTACGGTGGTGCGCAGTGGGGCAGAAGGGAAGCCCCTGGGAGGTGGTGGCCGATGTTCCTCGGCACCCACACCCCGAAGCTGGACGACAAGGGGCGGCTCACGCTGCCTGCGAAGTTCCGCGACGCACTGGCCGGTGGGTTGATGGTCACCAAGGGGCAGGACCACTGCCTCTATGTCTTCCCGCGGGCCGAGTTCGAGCAGATGGCACGCAAGGTCGCCGAAGCCCCGTTCACCAACGAGGCGGTTCGGGCCTACCAGCGCTATCTCTTCGCCGGGACGGACGAACAGCGACCTGATGGACAGGGGCGCGTCGCGATCGCGCCCGAGCTCCGGCGGTACGCGGGGCTCAACAAGGAGTGCGTGGTGATCGGAGCGATCACCAGGTTGGAGATCTGGGACGCCCAAGCGTGGCAGGGCTACCTGGACGAACACGAGGACAGCTACGCGAAGGCCAGAGACGAAGTTCTGCCGGGCGTCTTTTAGCCGCCAGGCAGGTGGCGCACCCACGCCGTCGGGGGGTGGGGGTTCGTCCTGCCACACGGATGCCGTGAGGCCTCTGTCCGCTCAAGGCCCTGGTGCACCTTCCCCGGCACCAGGTTCCCGGCAGGCGGACAGGGACCTGACGGCATCCGTGTAACCAAGGCTCTTCGTAGTACGGCCTGAAAGGAGGGGGAGCTCCGTTATGACCACACCTGAACATGTTCCGGTTCTGCTGGACCGCATCGTCGAGCTCTTCGCTCCGGTGTTCACCGATCGCGCCGCCGTGCTCGTCGACGCGACCGTAGGCCTCGGCGGCCATTCCGACGCGCTGCTGACCGCGTTCCCCATGCTGCGCCTGGTCGCGCTCGACCGTGACCCGGCCGCGCTGGAGAAGTCGGGCGAGCGGCTCGCGAAGCACGGTGACCGCGTGGACTTCGTGCACGCCGTCTACGACCAGATGCCCGAAGCGCTCGAAGGGCTCGGACTGTCCCGTGTGGACGGGATCCTGTTCGACCTCGGCGTTTCGTCGATGCAGCTCGACAGGGCGGAGCGTGGTTTCGCGTACTCCAAGGACTCGCCGCTCGACATGCGCATGGACCCGACCACCGGGTTCACCGCCGCCGACGTGCTGAACACCTATGAGCCGCGTGACCTGATGCGGATCCTGCGCGAGTACGGCGAGGAGCGCTTCGCCCAGCGGATCGTCAAATCCGTTGTGGCGGAACGGGAACGCGAGCCGTTCACGAACAGCGGGCGGCTGGTCGAGCTGCTCTACGACGCGGTGCCCGCGGCGAGCAGGCGCACCGGCGGCCACCCGGCCAAGCGCACCTTCCAGGCGCTGCGGATCGAGGTCAACGGCGAGCTCGAAGTGCTGCGCCGCGCGTTGCCTGCCGCGCTGGGTTCACTCGCCATGGGCGGGCGCGTCGTGATCGAGAGCTATCAGTCCCTTGAGGACAGGATGGTCAAGCAGGCGCTCGCCGAACTCGCGAAATCCCGGACGCCGGAAGGGCTCCCGGTGGAGCTGCCCGGACACGGACCTGAGCTGAAACTGCTGACCAGAGGGGCCGAAAAGGCCGACGAAGGAGAAATCGAGCGCAACCCGCGCGCCGCCTCCGTGCGGTTGCGCGCGGCTGAGCGGATCGGAGAGGCAGCCAGATGACCGCCCCCGCGAAAACCCGCCGTTCGTCGTCGACGCGCCAGCGCACCCGAGCCGCCGAAGTCGACGAGACGACGACCGAAGAAGCCCCGCCCGCGCGCCGGACGCGCGGTGGGCGGACCACCGCCGCCGAGCGTGCCTACGCCCGGCGCGCGCAGCGTGCCGACCTGCTGCAGCGCGAAGCCGAGGCCGAGCCGGTCGAGGCGGAGCCCGCGAAGCCGAAGGTCAAGCTCAAGCTGAAGCTCCTGCGGCTGCCCAAGTCGCGCGCGTCGTTCGTGCTGATGATGATGGGCCTGCTCGTCGCGGGCGTCGCGGCCACGCTGTGGCTCTCGACGCAGGCCATCGCCGACTCGTACCGGCTGGAGCAGCTCAAGAACGAGAACGCGCGCACCGTCGAACTCGCCGAGCAACTGCAGCGCGGCGTCACGCAGGCGGAGTCGGCGTCGAAGCTGGCCGAGGAGGCCAAGAAACTCGGCATGGTGCCCGGCGGCGACCCGGCGCGCATCGTGGTCGCGCCCGACGGGACGACCCGCGTGGTCGGCGAGCCGAAGAAGGTGCACGGCGCGGTGACGCCGACCCAGCAGGCGGCCCCGCCGGTCGCGCCTGCCGAGGGAACCCAGCAGGACGCGCCCATCGAGGGCGACCAGCCAGCCGTGCCAGCGGAACCGGACGCCGGAGGACAGTAATGCGGAAGCCGACGCCTCGCGCGTCGTCCAGAGGCCGTGCCACCGCCGGAGTGCGCGGCGGGACCGCGCGCCGGGGTGTCGTCGCGCCGCGCGCCACCGCGCGCCGGACCTACACCGCGGGCACGCGCAAGGCCGCGGCCAAGCGGAGCACCGGCGGCACGCGCAGCCGGTTCTCCGGGGTGCGCATCGGACTGGTCGTGCTGATGGTCATCGCCGGGCTGAAACTGGTCCAGGTCCAAGGTTTCGAGGCCACCACGCTGGCCGAGGCGGCGGCGAAACAGCGCTCGACCGAGATCACCATCCCGGCGCAGCGCGGAGCCATCACCGACCGCAACGGCGTCAAGCTGGCGTTCAGCGTGGAGACACGGGCGCTGTCGGTGAACTTGAAGCAGATGCACAAGACATGGGACGAGTACGCGGCCAAGAACCCCACCAAGGGCCGTAACTTCGAGACCGAGGTCGCCGCCGCGGCCAAGTACATCTCGGAGAAGCTGGACCAGCGGATCACCGAGCGCGAACTGCTCGACAAGTTCCACAAGGACCAGTCGTTCACCTATCTCATCACCGACGTCGAGCCGTCGGTGGCGCTCGACATCGCCAAGAAGTTCCCGTCGATCGTGGCCGAGCCGCAGGCGAAGCGTGAGTATCCCGGCGGTTCGCTCGCGGCCAACATCGTCGGACTGGCCAACTGGCGCTCCGACGACCCGACGCCGTCGAAGCACAACGTGCACGGGCTGACCGGGCTGGAACTGCTGCGGGACAACGAACTCGCGGGCACGCCCGGCCGGATGACCGCGGACTCGCAGAACGGCAAGGACAGCGTCGTCATCCCCGGCACCGAGCGCGATGTGCAGCCCGCCATCCCCGGTGCGGGCCTCGAGCTGACCATCGACGCCGACCTGCAATACGACTTGCAGAGCAAGCTTTCGGCCTACGTCGCCGAGTCGCACGCCAAGGGCGGCAGCGCGGTGATCATGGACGCGAAGACCGGCGAGGTCTACGCGCTGGCCAACGACAACACCTTCGACCCCAACGACAAGGACACCCGCACCACCGAGCGGATGGGCAACCCCGCGGTGTCCAACCCGTTCGAACCGGGCTCTGTCAACAAGATCGTCACCGCGACCGGCGCGATCGACGCGGGCATCGCGACGCCGGAGTCGGTCACCTCGGTGCCGGGTTCGCTGCAGGTGGCGGACAAGACCGTCCGCGACGCGTGGGCGCACGGCACCCAGCAGTTCACCACCACCGGCATCTTCGCGAAGTCGTCCAACATCGGCACGCTGCTGCTCGCCCAGCAGCTCGGCCCCGAGAGGTACGCCGACCTGCTGAAGAAGTTCGGGCTCGGGCAGAAGACCGGCATCGGCCTGCCCGGTGAGAGCGCCGGTTTCGTGCCAGATCAGAAGCAGTGGTCCGGGACCACGTTCGGCAACCTGCCGATCGGCCAGGGACTTTCGATGACCGTCGTGCAGATGGCGGGGCTGTACCAGACGATCGCCAACGACGGCGTCCGCGTGGAACCCCGCATCATCCGCGCGAAGGTCAACCCCGACGGCACCCGCGTCGCCGAAAACCCCGCGAAACGGGTCGAGGTCGTCAACCCGCAGACGGCGAAGACGGTGCGCGACATGATGCGCGCGGTGACGCAGAAGGGGAAGGGCCAGAACAGCGGCACCGCCCCGACGGCCGCGCTGGAGGGCTACCAGGTCTCCGGCAAGACCGGCACCGCGCAGCAGGTCGATCCGCGCACGAAGGCGTACAGCAACCAGCTGTACAACATCACCTTCGCCGGGATACTGCCCGCGGATCACCCGCGCTTCGTGGTCGGCATCCGGCTGGACGCGCCGGACACCACGCTGCCGATCGGGCACTCGGCAGGACCGCTGTTCCACGACATCGCTTCGTATCTGACGCAGCGCTACAACCTGCCGTTGTCCGACGGCCCGGCCCCGGTGGTCCCGCTCGTCGTCGGCTGACGCTTCGCATGGTCGCGGCACGAAATGAACGCCTCTTTCACAACGTTTGGCGTTGTGAAAGAGGCGTTCGTGCGCTTCGGGGCGGTTTTCCTTACCGCACAACGCAGGTTGGCAGGTCCCATACCACGGCGAAGATCGGTGGCGGCATACGCCGTACCGCCTTTCTTCACCCGAATGCGAACGGGATAGCCTCTCGTGCTGTGTCTGTCAACAACGATCCGAACGCACGGGTCCCGGACAGCCCGGTGAAGGCGGTGGCTCCGCCGCCGCGCCCGGCCAGGATCGAACCGGTGGCGCTCACGACGCTGCTCGCTCGCGCCGACGCGCGCCTGTCCTCGGACGGTGACCACTCCGACGGCGTGGTGGTGACCGGCGCGACCCTGCGCGGGCAGCACGTACTGCCCGGCGACCTGTTCGCCGCGCTGCCGGGCGCCAGGGTGCACGGCGCCGAGTTCGCCGCCGACGCGATCGCCGCCGGCGCCGCCGCCGTGCTCACCGACGAACAGGGCGCACGGTTCCTGCGCGACGCCCCCGTCCCGGTGCTGATCCACCCGGAGCCCCGCCAGGTGCTGGGCTCGGTCGCCGCCTGGATCTACGGCGAGCCGTCGCTGAAGCTGTCGGTCCTCGGTGTCACCGGCACCTCGGGCAAGACCACCACCGCCTACCTGATCGACGCGGGCCTCGCCGCCGCCGGCCGGACCACCGGCCTGATCGGCACGGTCGAGACGCGGATCGCGGGTGAGCGGCTCGCCAGCGGGTTCACCACGCCGGAGGCGCCCGACCTGCAGGCGCTGCTGGCCGTGATGGCCGAAGCGGGCGTCACGCACGTGCCGATGGAGGTCTCCAGCCACGCGCTCGCGCTCGGCAGGGCCAACGGCACCCGGTTCGCGGTCGGCGCGTTCACCAACCTGTCGCAGGACCACCTGGACTTCCACCGCGACATGGACGACTACTTCGCGGCCAAGGCGCTGCTGTTCGACGGCCGGTCGACCACCGAGGTAGTGGTGATCGACGGCGAGTGGGGCCGCAAGCTGGTCACCCCGCACACGGTCACCGTCTCGCTCGAAGACGCCGGCGCCGCCTGGCACGCGACCGAACTGGTCAGCCTGCCGACCGGGGAGCAGAACTTCGTGCTGCACAGCCCCGGCAGCGGGCCCGTGCGGGCCACCATCCCGATGCCGGGCGCGTTCAACGTGGCCAACGCCGTGCTCGCGGCCGCCATCCTGGACAGCGCGGGTGTCGAGCTGGGCCACATCCTCACCGGGCTCGCCACCGTCTCCGTGCCCGGCCGGATGGAGCGGGTCCACCTGGGCCAGCCGTTCACCGCGGTCGTCGACTACGCGCACAAGCCCGCCGCCGTGGCGCAGGGCCTGGACGCGCTGCGTGCCCGCGCCGACGGCCGGATCATCACCGTGCTCGGCTGCGGCGGCGACCGTGACACCGCCAAGCGCCCGATGATGGGGGAGGCCGCAGCGCAGCGCAGCGAGATCCTGATCATCACCGACGACAACCCGCGCTCCGAGGACCCGGCCGCGATCCGCGCCGCGATGCTCGAAGGCGCGCGCACAGCGGCAGACGGCGGTGAGGTCGTCGAGATCGGCGACCGCCGCGAGGCCATCAACCGCGCCGTCGAACTGGCCCAGCCGGGCGACGTCGTGTTCATCGCGGGCAAGGGCCACGAGAGCGGCCAGGAGATCCACGGGGTCGTGCACCCCTTCTCCGACCGCGACGAGCTCGAAGCGGCCATCAGAAAATTCCAAGAGGTGAGTGTGTGATCGAGCTGAGCCTGGCCGAGATCGCCGAGGTCGTCGGCGGTCGTCTGCACAACACCGACGGCACGCCACGGGTCACCGGGTCCGTGGAGTTCGACTCCCGGCAGCTGACGCCGGGCGGGCTGTTCCTCGCGCTGCCCGGCCAGAAGGTCGACGGGCACGACTTCGCGGCCAAGGCGATCGAGTCCGGCGCGGTCGCCGTGCTCGCCGCCCGCGAGGTCGACGCGCCCGCGGTCATCGTGCCGCCGCTGGCCGACGGCGAGGCCCACGAGCGCTCGGTCGCGCTGACCGGCGACAAGGATGGCGCCGGCGCCGCCGTGCTGGCCGCGCTCGGCAAGCTCGCCCGCCACGTCGTGAAGACGCTCTCCGGCGACCACCTGACCGTCGTCGGCGTCACCGGCTCGTCCGGCAAGACCTCGACCAAGGACCTCATCGCGCAGGTGCTGGAGCCGCTCGGCGCCACCATCGCGCCGCCGGGGTCGTTCAACAACGAACTCGGCCACCCGTGGACCGCGCTGCGCGCCGACGCGACCACCCGTCACCTCGTGCTCGAGCTGTCCGCGCGCGGACCCGGCCACATCGCCGAGCTGGCCGCCATCGCGCCGCCGAAGATCGGTGTCGTGCTCAACGTCGGCACCGCGCACGTCGGCGAGTTCGGCTCGCGCGAGGGCATCGCCAAGACCAAGGGCGAGCTCGTCGAGGCGCTGCCCGAGGACGGCGTCGCGATCCTCAACGCCGACGACCCGCTGGTCGCGGCCATGGCGAGCCGCACGAAGGCCCGCGTGGTCTTCGTCGGCGAAAGCCCGTCGGCCCAGGTCCGCGCGGCGAACGTGACCCTCGACGATCAGGCCCGTGCCTCCTTCCGGCTCGTCACCCCCGTGGGCGAGGCCGACGTCAAGCTGCCGCTGTTCGGCGAGCACCACGTCGGCAACGCGCTCTCAGCCGCCGCTGTCGCGCTCGAACTCGGCGCTTCGGCCGACGACGTCGCCGCGTGGCTTTCGGCCGTCGAGCGGCGCTCCGCGCGCCGCATGGAGGTCACCACGCGCGCCGACGGCGTCACGGTCGTCAACGACTCCTTCAACGCCAACCCGGAGTCCATGCGCGCCGCGCTCAAGACGCTCGCGTCGATGAGCGAGGGCCGCCGATCCTGGGCCGTGCTCGGCGTGATGGGCGAGCTCGGCTCGGACTCGGTGACCGCGCACGACGAGATCGGGCGGCTGGTCGTCCGGCTGAACATCAAGAAGCTCGTCGTGATCGGCGCTGAAGGTTCAGCGGCCGCCCCCATGCATCACGGCGCCACCCAGGAAGGCTCCTGGGGCGAGGAATCGATGCTGGTACCCGACGTCGAGGCCGCGGTGGCGTTACTGCATGATCAGCTCCGGCCACAGGACGTGGTCCTCGTCAAGGCTTCCAAGGCCGCCGCGCTCTGGCGGGTGGCCGATGCTCTTCTCTCCCCTGAATCCCACGAACGCTCGAACGGTGGTGACGCGTGATCAGCATCCTGATCGCGGCCGCCGCGGGCCTGCTGGTCTCCATCCTGCTCACGCCCTACCTCATCAGGGTGTTCTCGCGGCAGGGTTTCGGCCAGGAGATCCGCGAGGAAGGCCCGGCAGGTCACAAGTCCAAGCGCGGTACGCCGACCATGGGTGGTGTGGCCATCGTGCTCGCCATGGTGGTCGGCTACTTCGTCGCGCACCTCATCCAGTGGATGAGCGGCTCCAAGAGCGCGTCGCCGTCGGCGTCCGGTCTGCTGGTGCTGTTCCTCGCGGTCGCGCTGGGTGTCGTCGGGTTCCTCGACGACTTCATCAAGATCCGCAAGCAGCGCAACCTCGGCCTGAACAAGACCGCGAAGCTGGTCGGCCAGCTGGTCGTCGCGATCGTGTTCGCGATCCTCGCGCTGAACTTCGCCGACTCGCACGGGCTCACCCCCGCGTCGGAGAGCCTCTCGTACACGCGTGACTTGGCGCTGATCGCGTTCCCGTCGGTCTTCTTCATCATCTTCTGCTACATCGTGATCTCCGGCTGGTCGAACGCGGTGAACTTCACCGACGGCCTCGACGGTCTCGCGGGCGGTTCCGCCGCGATGGTGCTCGCGACGTACGTGGTCATCGCGTTCTGGCAGGCCAGGCTCAGCTGCGCCGACGCCGTCCAGCCGGCCTGCTACAACGTCCGCGACCCGCTGGACCTGGCCGTGGTCGCCGCCGCCGCCACCGGCGCCTGCGTCGGCTTCCTCTGGTGGAACGCCGCGCCTGCCAAGATCTTCATGGGTGACACCGGTTCGCTGGCGCTGGGCGGCCTGGTCGCCGGGCTGTCGATGACCACCCGCACCGAGCTGCTCGCCATCGTCATCGGCGGCCTGTTCATGGTCGAGATGATCTCGGTGGTCGCGCAGATCGCGGTCTTCAGGACCACCAGGCGAAGGCTGTTCCGGATGGCGCCGTTCCATCACCACTTCGAACTCGCCGGGTGGGCGGAAACCACGGTCATCATCCGCTTCTGGCTGCTGTCCGGCATCTGCTGCATGTTCGGTCTCGGCCTGTTCTACAGCGAGCAACTCGGCGTCGGAGGATAAGCAGTGGATCTCGCCGGAGCCCAGGTTCTGGTCGCGGGCGCGGGGGTCACCGGCAAGTCGGTGGTCCGCGCGCTCACCGCGCAGGGCGCCCAGGTCACCGTCACCGACGGCAACGCCGAGCGTCTCGCGGAACTCGAAGGCCTTGGCGCCGAGCTGGCGCCAGGGCTCACCGAGCCGCCCGCGGGCACCACGCTGGTCGTGACGAGCCCCGGCTGGCGGCCGACGTCGCCGCTGCTGGTCGCAGCTGCCGGGCAGGGTGTCGAGGTCATCGGGGACGTCGAGCTGGCTTGGCGGATCGGCCAGACCCGCGAGAAGCCGCCGGCATGGCTCGCCATCACCGGCACCAACGGCAAGACCACCACGGTCGGCATGCTGGAGTCGATGCTGCGTGCCTCCGGCGCGGACGCCGTGGCCTGCGGAAACGTCGGCTACGCGGTGCTGGACGCGGTGCTCGAGGGCCGTGAGGTGCTGGCCGTGGAGCTGTCGAGCTTCCAGCTGCACTGGTCGTCGACGCTGGCCCCGCTCGCGTCGGTCGTGCTGAACCTGGCCGAGGACCACATCGACTGGCACGGCTCGATGGACGAGTACGCCCGCGCCAAGGGCAAGATCCACACCCACTCGAAGCACGTCGTGCACAACCTCAACGACGAGTGGTCGCGGCGCCTCGCCGCCGAAAACGCCTCGGACGAGGCCGTCCGGGTCGGTTTCCGGCTCGACACGCCCAAGCCGGGCGAGCTCGGCATCGTCGAAGACCTGCTGGTGGACCGCGCTTTCGTGCCGGACCCCGTGCACGCGGCCGAGGAACTCGCGACACTGGCCGACGTGCGTCCCGCCGGTCCGCACAACGTGGCCAACGCGCTCGCCGCCGCCGCGCTCGCGCGGGCGCACGGCGTCTCGCCGGAGGACATCCTCAAGGGCCTGCACGAGTACCAGCCCGCGCCGCACCGCGCGCAGGAGATCGCCGAGGTCGGCGGCGTCCGCTACATCAACGACTCCAAGGCCACCAATCCGCACGCGGCGAGTGGCTCGCTGCACGCGCACGCCGACATCGTGTGGATCGCGGGCGGCCAGCTCAAGGGCGCTTCGGTCGAGGAACTCGTGGCCTCGATCGCTGGCAGGCTGCGCGGTGTTGTGCTACTCGGCGTCGATTCACCCGTGATCGCCGCCGCAGTCAGCCGACACGCGCCGGATGTCCCCCTTCAGACGCTTCCTTCGGGTGACGATGACCCCATGACCGCAGCGGTGCACTCGGCCAGCAAGATGGCACGTCCTGGTGACGTCGTCCTGCTCGCGCCAGCCGCTGCGTCGCTGGACATGTTCCGCGGCTACGGGCATCGCGGTGACGCGTTCGCCTCGGCGGTTCATCGTCTCGCCGGGGAGCCCACCCATGACGGCGGTTGAGCAGGAGCCGCAGGCCAGACCGGAAAGACGCCGCAGGCAGCGTGCCGAGCGCGGGTTCACCGCGGTCCGCAGCGCGCTGACCGCGTGGCTGTCCCGGCCGCTCGCCTCGTTCCACCTGGTGCTGGCGCTGACCGGCCTGCTCGGCGTGATCGGCGTCGTGATGGTGCTTTCGGCGTCCTCGGTGGCCTCGGTCGACCCGAAGACCGGTGCGGGCGCGTACGGCCTGTTCAAGAAGCACGTGATCTTCGTGATCATCGGGTCGATCGTGTTCCTGATCGGCCTGCGCGTGCCGCTCAAGCGGATCAGGCAGTTCGTGTCGATGGCGATGCTCGGCAGTGTGCTGCTGCTGGTGCTGGTCCTCACCCCGCTCGGCAGCAAGCACTTCGGCTCGCAGGGCTGGTTCGACATCGGCGGGTTCGTGTCGTTCCAGCCGGTCGAGTTCGCGAAGGTGGCGCTCGCGCTGTGGGGCGCGCACATCCTGGTGATGAAGTACAACGTGCTCAACCAGTGGCGTCACCTGATGGTCCCGGTGGTGCCCGCGGCGCTGCTGATGTTCGCGCTGGTCATGGCGCAGCCCGACCTCGGTGGCACGATCACCCTCGCGGTGGTCCTGTTCGCGCTGCTGTGGTTCGCGGGCGCGCCGAAACGGCTGTTCGGCGTGATCTTCGCGGGCGGTATCGCCGGCGCGATCGTGCTGGCGCTGATCTCGTCGTACCGGCTCGACCGCGTGCTCTCGTTCCTGTCGCCGGACGCCGACACCAAGGGGTCGTCGTACCAGGCGCTGCAGGCGAAGTACGCGCTCGCCGACGGCGGGCTGTTCGGCCGCGGCCTCGGGCAGGGGCCGTCGAAGTACAACTACCTGCCCAACGTGCACAACGACTTCATCTTCGCGCTGATCGGCGAGGAGCTCGGGTTCATCGGCTGCGCGGTCGTGCTGTGCCTGTTCGCCGGGCTCGCCATCGTCGGGCTGCGGATCGCCACCCGCAACATCGACCCGTGGATCCGGATCGTGGCGGGCACGCTGACGGTGTTCCTCGTCGCGCAGGCCGCCATCAACATCGGCTACGTGGTCGGCCTGCTGCCGGTCACCGGTGTCACGCTGCCGTTGATCTCCGCCGGTGGCACGTCACTGGTGGTGACCATGCTGATCCTCGGCATCCTCGCCAACGCGGCCAGGCACGAACCCGAGGCGGTGGCCGCACTGCGTTCACAGGGGCCGGGTAAATTCGGACGCCTGCTCCGGATCCCGGCTCCCGACCCGTACCGCCCACCGGCCAAGCGCAAGGTGTCCGCGCGGGCCGCGGGCAAGGCGGCACGGCCGGCGGCGCGGGTCGCGAGGCCCGCTCCGGCGCAGGAACGGCGCCGGTCGGTCCGCGAACCGGGCAGGAGATCCACCGCCACACGTGGTCAGGTCAAACGGAGAGGTCGTAAGTGAGCGAGCCCGTCAAGGGTGCCGAGAGATCGGCCGCAGGCAAGGCGCCGACGGTTGTGGTTGCTGGGGGCGGCACCGCAGGACATATCGAACCGGCACTCGCACTCGCTGACGCGGTGATGCGGCTGCGCCCGGACGCGAAGGTCATCGCGCTGGGCACCGAACGAGGCCTGGAGAACAAGCTGGTCCCGGCGCGCGGCTACCAGCTGGAGCTGATCCCGCCGGTGCCGATGCCGCGCAAGGTGACCACCGAGCTGCTGCGCATGCCGCTGAAGGTCCGCGACTCGGTCAAGCAGACCCGCGCCGTGCTGGAGCGGGTCGGCGCGGACGTCGTGGTCGGCTTCGGCGGTTACGTCGCGCTGCCCGCGTACCTCGCGGCGCGCGGCCGGACGCCGATCGTGGTGCACGAGGCCAACAAGTCGCCCGGCCTGGCGAACAAGGTCGGCGCGCGGTTCGCCAAGCGCGTCGCCGTGGCCGTGCCTGGCACACCGCTGCCGGGCGCCGAGGTCGTCGGCATCCCGCTGCGCCGGTCGATCACCTCGCTCGACCGCGCCGCGCTGCGTGCCGAGGCCCGTGAGTTCTTCGGGCTGGACCCGGCCGCGCCGACGTTGCTGGTGTTCGGCGGCTCGCAGGGCGCGCGGTCGATCAACGAAGCGCTGTCGGGCGCCGCCAAGGAGCTCGCGGACGCGGGCATCGGCGTGCTGCACGCGCACGGGCCGAAGAACACGCTGGTCGTGCAGGAATTCCCCGGTAAACCCGCCTATGTGCCGGTTCCGTACCTGGAGCGGATGGATCTGGCCTACGCTGCGGCCGATGTCGTCGTGTGCCGCTCGGGCGCGATGACCGCCGCCGAGGTGTCGGCGGTCGGGCTGCCCGCGGTGTTCGTCCCGCTGCCGCACGGCAACGGCGAACAGGCGATCAACGCCCAGCCCGCGGTCGACGCGGGCGCGGCGCTGATGGTCGCCGACGGTGACCTCACCCCGGCCAAGGTGGCCGAGCTGGTCGTGCCGCTGGTGACCGACGCCGAGCGGGTGAAGAAGATGAGCGCCGCGGCGGTGGGCCTGGGTCACCGGGAAGCCGACGAGGTGCTGGCGAAGATCGTGCTGGAGGCTTGCGGTGTCTGAGGTCCCTGACGTGTTGAGCCGGGCTCACCTGATCGGCATCGGCGGTGCCGGGATGAGCGGCATCGCGCGCATCCTGCTCGCGCGGGGAGCGAAGGTGTCCGGCTCCGACGCCAAGGACTCGCGCGCGTTCCTGACGCTGCGCGCGCAGGGCGCCGAGATCGCCATCGGGCAGAGCGCCGAGAACCTGGACGCCTTCGAGGGCGGCCCGTCGGCCGTCGTCGTGTCGACGGCGATCAAGGACACCAACCCGGAGCTGGTGGCCGCGCGGGCCCGTGGCATCACCGTGCTGCACCGCGCGCAGGCGCTGGCCGGGCTGATGGAAGGCCACCGGGTCGCCTGCATCGCGGGCACGCACGGCAAGACGTCGACCACGTCGATGCTGACCGTCGCGCTGCAGCACTGCAGGCTCGACCCCTCGTTCGCCATCGGCGGCGACCTGAACGAGTCCGGCGCGAACGCGCACCACGGCACCGGCGGCATCTTCGTCGCCGAGGCCGACGAGAGCGACGGCTCGTTCCTGACCTACTCGCCGTCGGTCGCGGTCGTGACCAACGTCGAGCCCGATCACCTGGACCACCACGGCACGGCCGAGGCCTACGTCGCGATCTTCACCGAGTTCGTGCGGCGGATCGAGCCCGGCGGCCTGCTCATCGTGTGTGCGGACGACGTGCCCGCGGCCGAGCTCGCCGACAAGGCGGCCGCCGAGGGCGTGCGCGTCCGGCGTTACGGCCGCACCGTTTCCGGCTCCGACGACGCGCGCGTGCTCGGCTACACGCCGGGCCCCGAGGGCGGGATCGTCCGCATCTCCTTGCAGGGCAAGGAGTTCGAGGTCCGGGTCGCGGTGCCGGGTGAGCACATGGCGCTCAACGCGGTCGCCGCGCTGCTCGCCGGTGTCGAGCTGGGCGCGCCGATCGACGGGCTGGCCGAGGGCCTCGCCGCGTTCGGTGGCGTGCGCCGCCGCTTCGAGTTCAAGGGCCGTGCCGCCGACGTCCGCGTCTACGACGACTACGCCCATCACCCGACCGAGGTCGCCGCGCAGCTGCGCGCCGTCCGGCACTCGGCGGGCACCGGCCGCGTGGTCGTGGTCTTCCAGCCGCACCTGTACTCGCGCACCAAGACGTTCTCGGCCGAGTTCGCCGCCGCGCTGGCGCTGGCGGACGAGGTCGTCGTCCTCGATGTCTACGGCGCGCGCGAGCAGCCGGAGCCCGGGGTCACCGGCGCGCTCATCGCCGACCAGATCGTCGGCGTGCCCGTGCACTACGAGCCCGCATTCGACGTCGTGGCGCCGATGGTGGCCGACCTGGCGAAGCCCGGCGATCTGGTGGTGACCATGGGCGCGGGCGACGTGACGCAGCTGGGCCCGGAGATCCTCGCCGAGCTGGATCGGCGGGTCTAGTTGCCTGCCACCGGCCAGCGTCGTCCGCGTGAGGGGCGCCCACGCGAGGGCCGTCCCCGTGAGGGCCGCCCTGGCGGGGGCCGTCCCGCCGAGGGCCGCCCGGGTGCCGCTCCCGCTGAGCAGGCGCGGGCCAGGCGCGGCCGTCGCACCGACGCCGAACGCCGTCGCACGGCCCCCTCGCCTGCCAAACGGGCGGGCCTGCGGCGGCGGTGGATCGCGCTGCTGAGCGTGCTCACCGTCGTGGCTTTCGCGTATTTGCTTTTCTTCAGCTCGATGCTCGGCCTCCGTTCGGTTCTCGTAGTGGGCGCCCAGAGCGTCTCCGCCGACCAGGTCCGCATGGTCGCGGCGGCGCCGATGGACAAACCGATGCTACGACTCGACACCGACGAAATCCGTGACCGAGTCGCCACGATGCCCGGAATCGCCACGGTCGAGGTCTCCCGTTCCTGGCCGTCGACGGTCGAGATCAAGGTGACCGAGCGCGCGGCGATCGCCTTCTTCGACACCGGCCCGGCTGGCGACGGCTTCCACCTCGTCGACGGCGGCGGCGTCGTTTTCAAGACGTTGAAGGAAAAGCCGGCCGGTCTTCCGGAGCTGAAGCTGCCTCTGGTGTCGGCAGACGACCCGGTGACCCGCGCGGTCACGGCGGTGCTGGGCATCGTCCCGCCTCAGCTGCAGAAGCAGATCGTCTCGGCTTCGGCCAAGACGCCTGGCAGCGTCGAGTTCACTTTGACGAGCGGGAAAACGGTGCGCTGGGGCGACGCCGACCAGACGGACCGCAAGGCCAAGGTCCTGGCCGCGCTGCTCACCCAAGAAGGCAAGCTCTACGACGTCTCGGCCCCCGAGCTGCCCACAGTTTCGTAAGCCCGGGACTCGTGAGCGTTGGGGGGGGGGGGGAACCCCCCCCCCCAGGGGCGTTTAAAAAACTCCGAGCCCACCAGACCCACCCAGTTGCAGTCT